>CALVKL010000061.1 GCA_944332695.1 uncultured Bacilli bacterium | reverse complement strand
TCATTTATTCCTACTGCCCATATATTAGCTTCTTTGTAATAGTTTAAACATCTATTTAAATAATCTAAATCACTATCAATATGTAATATCTTACCTGGTAAATAAAAATAATCATCTCTATTTAATTCATTGTCAGGCTTTACTCTTTTCTCAAATTGCACATCTTCTTCATCAATACTATCAAATTTAGTTAAATCTTCTTTATTACTATCAGCTATCAATCTAATATTTAAACCTTTTAAATAATAAATATCATTTATTATATCGGTTATAACAAAAACAGTATCATTATTGTATGATTTTCTAGTTACTAAATCACCTATTTCAAAATTCATATAATCACCCATGTAATTATATGAAGATATTAAGATTAATATTACAATCTTAATAAAAATAACTCAATATTTTTGAGTTATTCAATTATCTTTATTAATCTTCTTTTTGATATACAATTATTACGACTGTCACAAGCTTTATATTCAACAATCTTATCAGTTGGTGTTGTATCAAACCCACTTGTTTCAACATTGATGATATCGCCACTATTATCCGTAGCAATTACTCCTTCCATTATATCAAAATTACTTAATTGATCTTTAGTTAATTCAATTTTGTCAGGAATAATCAAATTAGGTGGCGTTGTATCTCTTATCACTACTGTTCTAGTTATTCTTGAAGTATAACCATTATCAATTGCACTATATATTACAGTATATGTAGTGAATTTTGAAGTATCAACATTAGCTACTTCAACATTATTATTTTGAACTGTAATATCAACCGATAATATTGTTCCGGCTTTGGAAGTGGCTTTTGCTCCTTGTTCATTATATAAACTATTAATTTCGGCAAATTCAATATGATTGCCATTTAATACTATTGTTGGAGCATTTTCATTGTATTCATCAGATAAATCACTACCACTTTCTAAATCAACTGTTATATTATAATTATTATCTTTATATTCAATCGTTATCATCAAATCATTAGGTATTAATTCATTATTTCTTGGATCTCTAATATCTAAGGGTAAAAAACCAGATTGCTTTAAAGTAAGTAAAGTAATTGTGATAGTTTCATCTTCTTCAGTCGGTAGTAAAGAAACATTTTTATAAGCCCAATCCTTTGCACCTATTTTTATTTTTTCTATTTGAGAATTGTATAATTTTTCTTTACTTTCTTTAATACTATTATTAATAATTGGAAAAGTTATCAAGACTATAACAGATAAAACGATTAATACTGCCAGTAACTCAACTAAAGTAAATCCTTTTTTCATACCATCACCTTAAATAATTATATATTTTTATTAAATAATAGTCAACTAAAATAAATATTAAAAAAGTACTAATTTATATAATATTATACAACTTTTTTTAATTTAACATATGTTTTCTCTAATGTTTTGTCTTTTAACTTTAATTTTTCTATTTGATTTAATATGCGATTTTCAATTAATTCAATTTGTTCTAATATAGTATTAATTTCATTTTTACCTTTAAATAATTGTAAACCATCTTTAAGGAAATCTAATTCGTTTAATGAGTTAACACATATATTATAAGTGTTTACAATAATATCTTTATAACTCATATAATTTTCTAAAAAAAGCTCATAGTTAACAGGTGTCTTGGGTTCTATCATTTTACGCATTGTTTTTATAAAATTATTAATCATAATAGAACTAACTAACATTCCTAATAATTTATTTTTAAAAATCGAAATTGGTAATAATGAAAACGTAAATTTAAAAATATAATTAGAAAAATGGGATAATGACGAAATAATCGTTTTCTTTTTATTAATGGACTGAGATACTTTTTTTAAATAATTTTCTAAATGTTTATCTTGATTAATAACATTATTTAAAATGATATTTTGAGCCAAAACAAATTCATTAACTTGTTTAATTTTTTGTTGATCTGTTTTCTTTAATGTTTGCTCTTTTGGCTGTTCTTTTTTTTCTTCTTTTTTAATTTTTTTTCGCTTTAATATTTCTTTCTTTTTAAGATCAATTAGTTTTAAATCATCGTCAATTTGAAGCATAATTTCAGCAATTTTTTCTTCAGACAATAGTTCATATTTATTAAGATCAATTTTAATATTCAACTCTTTTTTTATTTTTTGATATTCATTTTTTAATAATTTAATTTTATTATACAAAAATCTTAAATTATTTTCTACATCATAACAGTAATTGTACTCTTTAATTTTAGGTATTTTATGTTCGATTTTCTCTAATTTTGCCGTTATGTTTAGTATTTTTTTATTAGTTGTTTCAATAATATTTTCTTTTTGTGTTTCATCAATATCTAATTTAAATGATAAAGCATTTGATTGTATATTTTTTGTTTTTTCACTAACATTTTGTTTAGTAGATATTTCCTTATTTGAATTATCTATAAAATCAATTTTAGTTTTAATTTCACTTAATTTATTTCTAAATTTATTATTCATTAGTGATTTGATTTCTTTTTCAGTATGTATTAAACGCTTTTTAATTTTTAAATATTCTTTGGAAGATTTATTATTAATTATAATTTTGTCTAAACTAACACTTATTTCTTCTAAAGTTTTATATAAATTATCGTTATAGTCACTTCTATTAAAAATACGACCAAAAAAGCGATAAAATATTGTTATTGAAATGTAAATAAGAGAAACTATACATGATTTTATACTTATTTTTTTAGCTGTTTTTTTATTTTTTTTTGTTTTTAAATTAATACGCCATTGCCTAAGCATATTTTTAAAGCCACCCAAAACCCCATTCATCAAAATAACCTAAAATATTATAATATTATTCAATGCTACCAAAAGGCCATAAACTAAATGAAGTACTACCATTTATGTTTTCCTTTTTAATTGGTCCTATGATACGACTATCACTAGAATTATTTCGATTATCCCCCATAACAAAATAATATCCTTCTGGGATTATTTCAATATTTAAATCAGACAATTTAAAATCATATGTTTTAGAAGCAAAAGGATCTTCTACTACTTTACCATTAATATATAAAACTCCATTTTTATATTCTAATGTTTCACCAGGCAAACCTATTATTCTTTTTACCAATTTTGAATTGCCGTAGTCAAAAACTACGATATCAAATCGTTCATAAGTTTTATCATATTTTTTTAACAACAAGATTTCACCGTCTTTTAATGTATAATCCATCGATGTTCCTGATACGATAACAGGTGTTATAATAAAGGTTCTAACTAAAACAACTACAGTAGCAATAGCTATATAAGGGGCAATCGTTTTAATAAATTTCATTTCTTATCACTTCCATTATTATTATATACTATTTTTAAAAAAAATAAAATAAAAAAAAAGCTTATGCAGCTTCTTTAGTTCTACGTTCTTTAATTTTTGGTTGTTTTACCATAGTTCTGATATAACCAAGTTTAGCTTGTCTAACTTTACCCGTTCTAACAACTTCAACTGAATCGATAATTGGGCTATTTATAGGAAAAGTTCTTTCAACTCCTACACCATTTGATACTTTGCGAACGATAAAAGTTCTTCCTACACCACGGCCTTGGATAGCCATTACTAAACCTTCAAACGCTTGAATTCTTTCTCTTTTTCCTTCAACTATTTTAACATTTACTCTAACAGTATCCCCAACTCTAAATTCAGGAATATCGTTACGAATTTGTTTTGAAGTTATCTTATCTAAAAGATTCACAATGTCACTCTCCTTTATATAAACTATAATCTTGATAATATATCAGCGGATTACATCGTTATCCATAATAACATATAATATATGGATTTGTCAACTATTTACTTCGCAATATTTTATGTTTTTTTCGATATATTTCTGTTAAAATATATACTAAAATACAATATATTAAATTTAAAATTAAAGATGAATATATACTTTCTAATAATTCATAAAAATTGAAACTATAATTTTTAAATATTACTACAAACAAATATGTCACAATACGGTAAATAGTTATTACAATTATAGTTATTAAAATACTTGTATATAAATTATTAGATAATAGATAACTAATTACTCCGACGATAAATCCAATTATCATAAAAATAAAGAAGTTAAAAAACAAAGTATTTAAATATGTTATATCATATAGTAATCCAACAATAGCAATATATTTAAAATAACGAAAATCATTATTATTAAAATATGGATAAATAATAACTAGTGAAACAATTGTAAAAAGTGGTAAAAATAATGATGGTGGTAAAATATACTTAGACAAAATGCCATCTAGTAAAAATGAAATCATGGAAATAAAAACAATCATATGTTTCTCTTTAACAAAGTTACATAATTTATATTGTCAAAATTAACACTAGATTTCATTTCTAAAACATTGGATAAATCAAAAGTATCGGTCCGAACACCGGTTATTTTACCAATCATAATTCCTGATGGGAAAATATCTCCCATACCAGTTGTAGTAACAATAGAACCATTGGCAACTTTATCTGTATGAGATATTCCCTCAATTATATGGATTTTATTATCATTGTCATAACCACTTAAAATACCATAAACGTAATCTTCACCATTTTGAATCTTAACGGATATTTTATCAACAACATCACTAGCAGTTATTAATCGAATGGTACTATTGAAAGTAGTCGTAGATATAACCTTACCAATCAAACCATCGCCGACTACTGCCGGCATACCAACAATTACGCCATCATGTTCACCTTTATTAACAGTAATAGTATCATACCAATAACCCAAATCACGATTAATAACAATAGCATTAAGTTCAGTATGTTCGCTTAAAGAACTATTTATTTCTAATATTTTTTTTAATTCTTCTAATTCTTTTTTCAATTCTTCATTTTCTAGTTTATATTGATTATTTTTAATTAATTCTTGTTTTAATTTAGAGTATTCTTCATACATCTCATTTTTTTCTTTATTTTCTTTAATTTTTTCATTAATTAGATTGAATGGATAAGAAATGGTTTTTTCAATAGCTAAAACACTATCTTTAATAGCTTTTTCAAAAATCGTTAAGTCTCTGTTTGTTATCACAATATTAACAACAACTCCAACAATCATACAGCATATTAAAGTACAAATAATAATAATTTTATTTCTTTTATTTTTTTGCCTTTTCTTATACATATTATCTTTTCTCCCAAATATATTATACCCTATTTAAATTTTTTTTAAAAGAAAAAAAGAACAATTCTTTTTACTTTAAATTAAATTTGCTTTTAATTCTATCAACTGTTCTTTTTGGGTTAGTGCAAAACATATTGTATAATTCGCGACTTTTTTTAATTTCTTCAACAATTTTAATATCATTAGTTGCCATTTTTACTGGGTACTCTTCATTTTCTTCATTCACAACATTAACATCCATACCAAGGACATATTTAGCATCTAAATCTAATATTTCAATTAACTTTAAAAAATTACTCATATTTGGTGTTCGAGTGCCATTTTCATATCCACAAATTGAAACTTTTGATACACCTAACAAATTACCTAAAGTTTCTTGTGATAAATTTTTTTCTAGTCTAGCTTCCTTTAATCTTTCGCCTATTATCATATAATACCTCCGTAATCAATTTGTTAACTTCATTATATCATA
>CALVKL010000060.1 GCA_944332695.1 uncultured Bacilli bacterium | reverse complement strand
AATTAATCAGAAAAGATGTCGATAAATAGTAAACTATAATTTACTATTTTTTTAATTAAAGACAAATTTAAACTTATTTACAATTATTTTAAAATAAGATATAATATTTATAGAAGTAAATAGAAGGGTGATTAAATGAAGAAAAAAAGCATTCTGTTAATACTTTTGACAGTTATTATTGCATTAGGTGTGGTCGCAACTGCATATGCTATTGGCGTCTCAGGAGATTATAATGGTGGTTCTATCGATAATTCTACTGAAGCTAGTGGCGGTAGTCAAACATACTATCCTCCTCCTTATATTGATGGAATTAGAATTTCAATTGTAAGAGCTGATGGAACTAACGTTAGTAGCAAAGATTTTCTTATTGATAATCATTTTGAATCAAATAAGAATACAAAAGTATATGCTACAAAGAATCAGTGTAGTAAAGCATCTTATGTAAATGGAAAATGTAATCTTTCATGGAATGGCGGCGATACAGAAATTGGTGAAATTTCTCAAAATTTAAATGAAGTAGAAACAATTTTTAAAAAAGTTGAATATAGTGGTGGAGCGTATACATTTCCAATCAATTTAGCGTCTAAAGTGGGAAGTGACTCATTTAGTAATATATTTGATGGATTATACAAAGAAGCAAATAGTTCATTAACTGAAGAAAAATATAATGAAATTATGTACCAAATGTTAGAAAACTTATTAACATATTATGATGCTGGCAAAATTGACGATTACGTTGTAGATGGCGAAGAAAACATGCTTTATGATTTATTTATTGTCTTTGAACCCGTTACTGTTGTCAATGTTTGGAATAAGCTTTACATGGGAACTGCTTATGAACTTGCTGTTATGGCCATGCAAGAACCTGGTGGCGGATTTATAGATAGTCAAGGTGTATCTAAGTGTGCCGGTAGTTCCTATGGCGCATTATGTGATTTAGGTGCTGTTCTTAGAAAGACTATTCCGTGTAAATCATATTTAGATGGTAGTATTATAACTAGTATGCAAGAGAAAAACTCGACGGTTTTAATTAAAACATTTAGCAAAGATTCTAAAAATTATTTTGGTAAAATCGAAATTGATTATGATAAGAGCGAGATAAATAAATGTTCAGGCAGTAACGAAAGAATGCTTGCTGAAACGGTCACTGGAAATCATGGCGTTGGCATAGGTGTTTTATGGGTTAATGATGTTTATAGTAGCAATGATCAGTGTAGTTATATAAAATCTAATATTGTTACAACTGGTTGGCAAAATAAATTTGAAGATGCCTTTTATTCGAATGGTGTTGCAGGCATTTATGAATTATATGAAGATACTGTTTCATCTGAATATAGGTATGGTTATATAAAGTACAAAGGAAAAACAGGTATTGAAAAAGCTGATTTAAAATGGTTTGTTAATTATTGTACATGTTATGGTATGTATGACTATTATTATAATAATGACGTTAAAAATTTTACTAATGTATATCAAGTTATGATTACTAATTTAGGAAAAAAAATTGGAAACGAAGATGGTAGTTGGTATAAAAAATTACATTTGTTTAATGCTACACAAGAAAAAATTAATTCATTATTAGACAATCGTTTCAGTGATTATAATAAAGAGAACGCTGACTATGCTAAAGAACATGGCTTAGAATGGACTGACGCTGATAAATTATATAAAGAATTAAATTGTGGTGTTGAAAATCGTTGGTGTGATCATTTTGAAGAATGGTATACCGAAAATAAACCGAGTGAATTTTCAGATGTTTCAACTTATAAAATTTATTATAATGAAAACGAATTTAATGCTGATGAAACAATTTCAAAAAATCTACAAACGATGATCAATGCTTACAATCTACAATATCGACTTTTTAATGATTTCAAATGGTCATTAACAAGTGATAACGGTACAACTACTTATAATTATATTAATCGCTGTTTAATGGAAATAAATTGTTCAAATGTCGATGAATTTTATAATGATATGGATATTAAACTAGATAAATATTCATGTGACGCAATAGCTAATTTTGATTTTTCACAATTTAATAATGCTTATGGCAGTAATATAAATGGCAATTGGTATAAAGCTAAGTGTGGGTGTACCAATAATACTGATTATCAATGTACACCTAATTATGGTTTGGGAAAATGCTTAAGTGATGATAATACATTTTATAAAGATTCAAAGTACGGAATTGTAAATGATAAATATTGGGATAATTGTGTATTTAACGATTATGGTTCATATGACATAGATATCCATAAAGTGTCTGATAAAAATAACGATTTAACTTATTATGAGGAAGGCATAAATAGTAAGTACTGTGAAGTTTATTGTATTGAAGATTTAACTGCTTCTTTAGCAAACCCTAATATTAATGTAGAAGCAGGCTCTAGATTTACTTGGGGATATAGTGAAGTTAATGGAAGCCGAACCTGCAAAACTAAGTTTATCGATTGGGATAGTTTCGAAAGTGATTTAGACGATGCTAATGAAGCAATAGTTGAAGCTTATACTGATTATATGCTAGAAGAAGCTAAAAAAGAAAGCATTGAAAACGCTAAGAAGAATGGCAAATGTGTTTATAATACAGAACATTTAAATTGCTGTAAGGAAGAAAAACCTGTACTAGTTAAATTAAATCCTACGAAAGAAGAATGTGAAAGTAAAGGATTCAATTATAATTCAAGCAATAATACTTGTTATAAAGAAAATATAGGCGCTATGGGATGTTACACTATGGGTGTTGGAGTAAATTATACAAAATCATACCAATTAGATGGCAAGTGTTATCTCAAAAAGTCAAATATGTCATATAAATGTATTAAAAAAAATAATACAAAAAAATATACTGCAAAATCAGTAAATATTACAATTAATACAATAAAAGTTAGTTGGGGTGGAAAAACATGGACTTCTGGTGAAACAGCGCCAACATACGATGTTGATTCTAAAAAAACAGTTTATGATAATGCAGTAAAAAAAGCAAATGGAATAATTGATGCTATGAAAACATGTTATGATTGGGATGAACAACAAGAATTAATATATAATGTAGATCCGAAAGCGACAATATATTATAGTGATGATGTAAATTATTCTTATAGCGGAGATTTAAATAAAGTTACAAACTATTCATTTAATACTAATTCTGATTGTGAAGATTATGAAGTTGATTTATATTCTTGCAAAGATAAAAGTTGTTCTGGAACAGTAACTATAAAAAAATGTACTTATAATGAGGCAACAAGAAATGCTAGAACTATCTTTACTTTACCAAGTAATGTATATAGATATGTGCTGAAATCCAATCATTTATCTATTCATCCAGCTGATTTGGCTAATTATGATATTCCAAATTTTACAGAAAACTATATTGATATTGGCTTTTCTAATTTTCCTGTTTCATTTTCTTTAAAAGAGGGCATTTATGGAACAGAATATGATACAGGTCAACTTGATGTTAAATATAGTAATTTAGGTCATATTAAAAATGATAAAACAATGATTGATACAATTTTAAGTAATGTTCCAACAACAGATGACAAAAAATATGGTGAATGGATTTGCGAATACAAAGTTTATAATAAACTATTCCCACAGAAAAATTCGGATATAAATTTAATTTATCGTCCGATTGATCTAGATAATCCTTTTCCTGACATTGATGCAAGTACAAGAGATACTGGATCAAACTGGTGTGATGAAGATGGTGATTGTAGTTACAATAATAAAACAGTAGAAACTTACATTTATAATAATCGTAATGTTGAAAAAGAAAAATTATATCAAGAGGAGCCAATGTATACTTTTATCTTAACTCCTTCTATAATTAAGCAAATAAGAGATTATAATGATAATAACTCATATGATTCATATACTGGTAGTTTAGGAACTGGTCAATATTTTGATTATGTATGTGATTCAAGCACGGGTCGTGGATGTGTTAGCGAATATTTAACGTATATAATTGATATAACAAATGCGAAAGATAATCCAGGAACTTGTGTAGATGATAAATTTCGTAATGCAAAAGATATAAACAGTTTTTATGAATGTAGATATTAATATAAATAATTGTGATGTGAATCTAATTTCTATTATATGAATTAGATTCACACCATTTTTTATTGTAAAAAAATAATGTAATAAAGATAAAACTAATTGTTGTAAAATAATGAAAATATTATTAAAATATGTTATACTATTATTTGAAAGAGGGTATTGTTTGTGAAAAATGAAAAAATAGTTTATATAGCAATGTCTGCTGATGTTATTCATGGTGGACATATTAATATTATCGAAGAAGGAGCTAAATATGGTCAAGTAATAATTGGTTTGTTAACAGATGAAGCAATTGCTACTTATAAAAGATTACCAATTTTAGATTATGAAACAAGAAAAAAAATTTTTGAAAATATCAAAAACGTTAGTAAAGTCGTTAAGCAAAGTACATTAGATTATACAGAAAATCTAGAAAAAATAAAACCTGATTATGTTATTCATGGTGATGATTGGAAAAAAGGAGTTCAAACTTTAATAAGAGAAAAAGTTATTGAAACATTAAAAGAATGGGATGGCAAATTAATTGAAGTACCTTATACTAAAGGCATTTCTAGCACAGATTTGGCTAATCAATATCGCTTTTTAGAAAATACACCAGATAATAGACGGTCTAAATTAAAAAAATTGTTGAAAATAAAACCATATATTAGAGCAATTGATACATCTAATGGTTTGACTGGACTTATTGCTGAGAATGTTAAAGTGGAAAATGAAAAAACGGCTACAACTAAAGAATTTGATGCTATGTGGATTAGTAGTTTATGTGATTCTACTTTTAAAGGAAAACCAGATATCGAATTAGTTGATTTAACTAGTCGATTAAATACAATTAACGAAGTTATGGAAGTTACTACAAAACCAATTATTTTAGATGGTGATACTGGTGGAAAAATAGAACATTTTGCTTATAATGTAAAAACATTAGAACGAATGGGAGTATCAGCAATTATTATTGAAGATAAAACAGGATTAAAGAAAAATTCATTATTTGGTACTGAAGTAAAACAACAATTAGATGATCCAGAACATTTTTGTGAAAAAATAAGAGCAGGAAAACAAGCACAAGTAACTAGAGATTTTATGATTATAGCTAGATTGGAAAGTTTAATTGCTGGCTATGGTGTAGATGATGCTATGATGCGTGCTAAAAAATATATTGAAGCAGGTGCTGATGGTGTAATGATTCATAGTAAAGAAAAAGATGGAAAAGATATATTTGAATTTATTAAACAATTTAGAGAATTTTCAAAAGATATACCAGTAGTTGTAGTTCCTACAACTTATAATCAATTTACAGAAGATGAATTACATGAAAAAGGAGCTAATATAATTATTCATGCAAATCATTTGTTAAGAAGTGCATATCCGGCTATGTTAGATACAGCTAAAAAAATATTAGAAAATGGACGTAGTAAAGAAGCAAGTGAAGAAAATTGTATTTCAATTAAAGAAATTTTAACATTAATTCCAGGAGGAAAATAATATGATAAAAACAAAAGAGTTTTATGATTATTTAAAAACAAAAGAATTAGATTTTTTTGTTGGAGTACCAGATTCATTGTTGAAAAATTTATGTGCTTGCATTAAAGAAAATAGTGATTCTAAACATAATATAATAACCGCTAATGAAGGAAATGCTGTTGCTATTGCTTGTGG
>CALVKL010000059.1 GCA_944332695.1 uncultured Bacilli bacterium | reverse complement strand
AATTTTTACTAAAGATGTCTTACATAACATGAAAAAATTAGAAAAATTAAAATTGTTAGGTGAATATGGTTTTTATGAATCTTATGATACCGAAGATAAAGCAATAGTATATTCTTATTTTGCTCACCATCAAGGAATGATTTTAGCTAGTATTACTAACACCTTAAAAAATAACATCATTCAAAAATATTTTATAAATGATGTTAATAACAATGCGTTTGAAATATTAATGAAAGAAAAAGTTCAATTAAAACCAATTATTGATGTTAATATTACTAAGTATAAAAAATACACATACGATAAAGAACCATTTATCAACGATATTCGTGTATTTCACAACTTAGCTACTTTACCAGAAGTTTCTGTTTTATCTAACTCTAAATACAGTGTCTTTATGAACGATCGTGGTAATGGTTTTAGTCGATATCGAACAATTCAATTAAACCGTTATCGTAAAATTACCGAACAAGATTATGGTATTTTCATGTATGTTAAAGATGTTCATACTAATGATATATGGTGTAATACTTATGCTCCAATTAATAAAATGCCAGAAAAATATGAAGTTGTTTTTGCTTTAGATAAAATGAAATTTATTCGCTTAGATCATGATATTATAACAACTACCGAAGTTGTTGTTGCTAAAACATATCATGCTGAAATCAGAAAAATAACTTTTAAAAACACAGGAGAAAAAGATAAGACTTTAGAATTAACTACTTATACTGAACCAATTATGAGTGAAAATATGGATGATATCAGTCATAAAACTTTCCAAAATTTATTTGTGCAAAGTGAATATGATGAAAGTACTAATAGTATTATTATGCACCGAAAATTAAGAGATAATGATACAACTTATTATATGATTAATCGATTATTAATCGATGGTAAAAATAAATTTAGTTATGAAACTAATCGTAATAATTTTATTGGTAGAAATAGAACAGGCGCTAATCCAATTGCTTTAGAAGGTAATTTAACTAATAAATGTGGTACTTGCATTGATCCTATTATTAGTTTAAGAAGTAAAATAACAGTTAAAGCTAATGAAGAAAAAACCGTTTATTTAATTAATGGTTTTGGCAAATCAAAAGAACAAGTATTAGAAATAGTTAATGTTTTTTCTAATACTGATACAATTGATGAAAAAGCTTTTGAAGTTGCGACAATTATGAGTAATGTAACTAATAAAATGGTCGATATTACTGGTAGTGATATGCGACTTTATAATACCATGCTTAATTATCTATATCAAACTAGTCATATTATTGTTAACAAAGAAAGAGAAGAAATATTAAAGAATAATATTTTAAATCAAACTAGTTTATGGAAATTTGGTATTTCGGGAGATCGGCCAATTGTCTTTTTAAAAATTGAAAATTTAGATAACTTAAGTTTAGTTAAAGAATTATTGCATGCTTTCGAATATTATAAAAGCAAATCAATATTTATTGATTTAATTATTTTAAATAGCTATGATGAACAAGACAAAAAAATTATTAATGAAGAAATTGATAATGAAAAATATCATATGTATGCTTTAAATAGCTTTAAAAAGACGCCAGGAAATATTTATGTAATTAATCCTACTGATGTCACTAATGAAGAAATAAATTTATTTAAAACAGCAGCTCGCCTTAGTATTGATAGTAATAAATTTCATTCTTTAGAAGAGTTTGTTATAAGTTTACAAAAATTAAATACTATTAGTCGAAAAAAAATTATTAAAAAAGAAAATAGTCAAGAAATTAATTATGATATTAAAAAATTAACTTATTATAATGGTTATGGTGGATTTACTAATGATGGAAAAAAATATATTATTACTAATCCAGAGACTCCTTTAATTTGGTGCAATATTTTAGCTAATAAAAATTTTGGTAGTATTGTTTCTAATAATCAAACAGGATTTACCTATAAAGAAAATAGTCGTGAATATAAATTAACTTCTTGGTCTAATGATCCATTGCTTGCTGATTGTTCGGAAGGAATTAAAATAAATGATGTTCACTTAAAATACCAATTAACTGAGGTAAGTTTTGGGAAAATGAAATTTATAGGTAAATGGCATAATTTAGATTTTACTCTAACACAATTTGTAAGTTGCGAAGATCCAATTAAATTTTATCATCTTAAAATTAAAAATAATAATAATACTAAACAAAGGTTAGTATTAAAATATTGGATTAATCCTTGTTTAGGAGTTACTGAAGAAAAAACTAGTCGTTATATTTTGAGTGATTTTAATAAAGATTTAAACTATGTTTGCCTTGAAAATAAATATAGTCAGCATTTTTCTAATTTAGTAACTTTTATGAGTTGTAATTTACAAATTACTGATACTAAAATAGATAGAATTTTATTTAAAGAAATTGAAACAGAAGTTTATATAAATGGTGAGGAAGAAATTGAATTATCTTTTATATTAGGAGCTTGTGAAAAAGATAATGTTGCCCCATTATTAAGTAAATATAATTCAATTAACAAAATTAAAATTGAAGAAAAAAAGGTTACTAAATATTGGGAAAATATGTTAGAAATAATTCAGGTTAAAACAGAAGATGATAGTTTTAATTACATGGTTAATGGTTGGCTTACTTATCAAGCTATTACTTCAAGAATTTATGCGAAAGCTGGTTTTTATCAAGTTGGTGGAGCTTATGGCTATCGTGATCAATTGCAAGATTGTATGAATATTTGTACAATTCATCCTGAGATAACTAAAAAACAAATATTATTTAATGCGAAACATCAATTTCAAGAAGGCGATGTCCTTCATTGGTGGCACGAACAAACAAATATAGGTTTACGCTCTAAATACAAAGATGATTACTTATGGCTTATTTATGCAACTTGGGAATACCTTAATATAACAGATGATTATGCTATTTTAAATGAACAAATCTGTTTTGTTGAGGGACCATCACTTGATTTTGATGAAATGGAACGAGGAATAAATTATTCATATACGGAAAAAACAGCTAGCCTTTATGAACACTGTCTTTTAGCTTTAAATTTAGCTAAAAAGGAAATAGGGGAAAATGGTCTACCTTTAATGCGAGGCGGTGACTGGAATGATGGCATGAATAAAATTGGCGAAGATGGCAAAGGCACTAGTGTTTGGTTAGGATTCTTCTTATATCAAATGGTGGAAAAATTTATCGAATTTACTGAAAAGTACGACAAAAATATCAATACTAATGAATGGTTAGAATTTAATTCTAAACTTAAAGAATCTTTGAAAAATGTGGCTTGGGATGGAAGTTATTATTTAAGAGCTTTCTTCGATAACGGTGATAAATTAGGTTCTAAAGATAATTTAGAATGTAAAATTGACTTAATATCTCAGAGCTTTGCTATTCTTTCTAATATTGCTAATAAAGAACAAATACCATCAATATTAAATGCTATAGATAATCAATTAATTGATAAAAATTTAAAAATAGTTAAATTATTATGGCCACCTTTTGAAAAAAATGAAAATAATCCTGGTTATATAATGAATTATCCTGCTGGAATCAGGGAAAATGGAGGACAATATACGCATGCGGTTGCTTGGTATATTGAAGCTTTAATTAACGTAGGAAATTATGATTTAGCTTATCAAATATATCAAATGATTAATCCTGTGGAAAGAACAAAAACTAAGATTGATTGTGATACTTATCAACTAGAACCATTTGTAATAGCTGCTGATATTTATAGCAATAAAGATTTTCCTGCTAAAGGTGGTTGGAGTTGGTATACAGGTAGTGCTGGGTGGTTTTATCGCGTAGCTTTAATTGATATATTAGGATTTATTTTAAAAGGTGATAAACTTTATATTAAACCACATATTCCTAATAAATGGAAACAATTTGAAATTAATTATAAATATAATAATAGTATTTATAATATAACTGTTATTAAAGATAATAAAAATAGTATTACTGTGGATAAAAAATTAATTAATACTAATTATATTCCATTAATTGATGATAATAAAGAACATAATGTTGTTGTTACAATTTCCTAAAATAAGGAGGATTTTATGTTAAAAACTGATTTTAAAACTTATTTAAAAGATAAAAATTTAAATTTGTATAAAGATAAAATAGAAAAAATAAAAAATATTTTTAATACTGGTGGAAAAATGCTTGATTGGTATTATATCGATAAATGCATTTCACCAAAAGAAATAGATTCTATTAAAAATATTAGTCAAAATATTCAAAAAAACTGTGATTTATTTATTGTTATTGGAATCGGCGGATCCTTTTTAGGAGCTAAAGCTATTATTTCAGCTTTAACCCCATATTTTTCCAAAAATAAACCGGAAATAGTTTTCGCTGGAAATTCCTTATCAGAAGAATATTTACAAGAATTAATAAAATATATGGACGATAAAGAGGTTATTATAAATGTCATCTCAAAATCAGGTAATACTTTAGAACCTAGTATTGCTTTTGATATTATTTACGAAAAAATGAAAATAAAATATTCTAATGATGAACTAAAAAAAAGAATCATTGTTACAACTGATCCAAAAGAAGGTATTTTACGCGAATTAGCTAATAAAAACGATTATTTAACTTTTGATATTCCCACACAAATTGGCGGAAGATATTCTGTTTTAACTACTGTAGGATTACTTCCTATTGCTGTAGCCGGTTTTGACATTGAAAAATTATTATTAGGCGCCAAACAAGTAAATGTTGATGAGGCTTTTCGCTACGCAATAATAAGAGATATTTTGTATAAAGAACACAAAATAGTTGAATTATTTACCTTTTATGAACCTAAATTAGAATATTTCATCGAATGGTTAAAACAATTATTTGGCGAAACACAAGGTAAAAATAAACTAGGAATTTTACCTAGTTCATCTAATAATACTAGAGATTTACATTCTTTAGGACAATTTTATCAAGAAGGAACTCCTATTATTTTTGAAACTATTATCGGAATTAATAAAAAAGGCAAGTTAAAAAATAATTTATATACTCATTTTGTTGAAGATATTAATATGATTGCACTTAAACAAGTTGCTTTTGCTCATTTAGATGCTGGTGTTGAAAGTAATTTAATTATAATAGATAAATTAGATGAATTACATTTAGGTATGTTAATTTATTTCTTTGAAATTGCAGCTGCCGTTGGTGGATATTTACTTGATGTCAATCCATTTGATCAACCGGGAGTTACTGCCTATAAAAAATTAATCGAAATAGAATTAAAAAAATAGTCGTTTGACTATTTTTTTTCTATTTTAAATATTACTTGATATGAATCTTCAAAATCTATTTCTTCAACATCAATATTAAATCCATATTTTTCTAATGTGTTTTCACATTCTCTAATTGTATTTAATGCTAATTTAATATTTGGAGCTACAGCAGTTATTGTTGTTCCAGTATTTTTATTTAAATTATTATTATCATCAAATTTAGGAAGTGACGGTGATTCAAAATAAGATGTTTGTTGTTGTATTTGTGGCTCTATATTTGAAACAATATTTGCTTCTTTAATAATTGGAATATTGTTAGTTTCAACTATTGGAACTTCATATATTGGATTATTATCACTTGCTACTGGTGTTTCAAAACTTGGCATTGCTGGCTCCATTGGTGGTTGTGCTTCTACTGGTGTTTCAAAACTTGGCATTACTGGCTCCATTGGTGATTGTTCCACTGGTGTTTCGGAACTTGGCATTACTGGATTTGTTGGTTGTGCTTCTACTGGTGTTTCAAAACTTGGCATTACTGGCTCCATTGGTGGTTGTTCCACTGGTGTTTCAAAACTTGGCATTGCTGGTTCCATTGGTTGTACTTCTACTGGTGTTTCGAAACTTGGCATTACTGGTTCCATTGGTTGTGCTTCTACTGGTGTTTCAAAACTTGGCATTGCTGGATTCATTGGTTGTGCTTCTACTGGTGTTTCGAAACTTGGTATTACTGGTTCCATTGGTTGTTGTTCTACTGGTGTTTCAAAACTTGGTATTACTGGTTCCATTGGTTGTGCTTCTACTGGTGTTTCAAAACTTGGCATTACTGGCTCCATTGGTGGTTGTTCCACTGGTGTTTCAAAA
>CALVKL010000058.1 GCA_944332695.1 uncultured Bacilli bacterium | reverse complement strand
TATGATATAATATTTATGGAGTTGATAATAATGGATATAAGAATAAAAGAAGCATTAGAAAAAGAAATAAAAAGGCAACAAAATAATATTGAATTAATTGCATCCGAAAATTATACGTCTAAAGATGTTATGGCTTTACAAGGAAGTTTTTTTACCAACAAATATGCTGAAGGATATCCTGGTAAACGATATTATGGTGGTTGTGTTAATGTTGATACGATTGAATCTTTAGCAATAGAATATGTAACAAAATTATTTAATTGTAAATATGCTAATGTTCAACCACATTCTGGTAGTAGCGCTAATATGGCTGTTTATAAAGCATTACTTAATGTTGGGGACAAAGTTATGGGAATGAATTTATCACATGGCGGTCATTTAACTCATGGTCATCCTATTAATTTTAGTGGATTAGAATACGAAATAATTAGTTATGATGTTGATCCTAAAACGGAAATGATAGATTACGACAAATTAGAACAATTAGCTATTAAAACTAAACCTAAAATGATTATTGCCGGAGGTTCAGCTTATTCTAGAATAATTGATTTTAAAAGATTTAGAGAAATAGCTGATAAGGTTGGAGCTTATTTAATGGTTGATATGGCACATATTGCTGGGTTGGTAGCTACTAATCTTCATCCTTCACCAATTCCTTATGCTGATGTTGTAACTTCTACTACTCACAAAACATTAAGAGGACCTAGAGGAGGAATAATTTTAACTAATAATGAAGAAATTGCCAGTAAAATAAACAAAATTATTTTTCCAGGAATTCAAGGTGGGCCTTTAATGCATGTTATTGCTGCTAAAGCACAGTGTTTTTATGAAGCTTTACAACCAGAATTTAAAGAATATCAAACACAGGTTTTAAAAAATATTAAAGCTTTAGCTAAGGTATTAAGCGATAATGGCTTAAGAATTGTATCTAATGGAACTGATAATCATTTAATTTTAGTTGATGTATCACCTTTAGGTATTAATGGTAAGGAAGCTGAAAAAATATTAGATGAAATAAATGTAACTGTCAATAAAAATACGATTCCTTTTGATAAAGAATCACCTTTTAAAACTAGTGGTATTAGATTAGGTAGTCCTGCTATGACAACTAGAGGTTTAAAAGAAGAGGATTTTGAAGAGATTGGTCAGATTATTATTGATGCCTTACATAATAAAGATAAAGAAATCTTAAGACAAAGAGTAAAAGTATTAACTGATAAGTATCCATTATAAAGGAGATGATTTTTTTGCTACTAGATGGTAAAGCGATAAGTAATAAAATAAAAGAAGACTTAACTAAAAGAGTAAAAAATTATTTAGTTAAACCTTGTTTAGCGGTTATTCAAATAGGTAATAATGAAGTAAGCAATATCTATGTTAAATCTAAGGAAAAAGCTTGTAATCAAATAGGAATTTATTTTATTCACGTTAAATTTGAGGAGGATGTTAGTGAACAAGAAGTAATTAATAAAATAATTGAGTTAAATAATGACTCATATGTTAATGGTATATTATTACAATTACCTCTTCCTAAAAAATTTAATCAATATAAATTACTTAACTTAATAAGTAAAACTAAAGATGTTGATGGACTAACTGATATTAATATGGGATTATTGTTTAAAAATCATAATAATTTAGTTCCTTGTACGCCTTTGGGTATTGTTAATTTGTTAAAGGAATATAATATTGATATGGTAGGCAAACATGCTGTTATAATTGGAAGATCTAATTTAGTTGGTAAACCATTAGCTATGTTGTTACTACAAGAAGATGCAACAGTTACAGTATGTCATTCTAAAACCAATAATTTAAAAGAAATAACTAAACAAGCCGATATTTTGATTTCGGCTGTTGGTCAAAAAAATTTAGTTACAAAAGATATGGTTAAAGAAAATGCTGTCATTATTGATGTGGGAATGAATAGAGTTGATGGCAAATTATATGGTGATGTCGATTTTGAAAACGTCAAAGATATAGTATCTTATATTACTCCTGTTCCAGGTGGGGTTGGACCAATGACAGTTGCAATGTTACTTTCTAATGTTGTTAAAAATTATGAAAAAAATCAATAAAAGTATTGTCAAATTTAAGCAATTATGATATCATTATATTGCTTAATTTTTTGGCGACGTAGCTCAGTTGGCTAGAGCACCTGGTTCATACCCAGTAGGTCGAGAGTTCGAATCTCCCCGTCGCTACCATGAGAAATTCTACTCGAACTTATTCGAGTTTTTTTTATAAAGATATTAGCATAATTATGATTTACAAATTACATTTATTATACCTTTGATATATTTCTATTAAAAATAACATTTAGATTATATAATGTAAAGAAGAGCTTGTTAGTGGAAAAATGGTTAGAATTGGCAATTGAAATTCAAAGTTTGGCGCAAAATGGCTTAGCATACACAAATAATGTATATGATAAGGAAAGGTTCGAAAGATTACGTGATATATCGGCTGAAATGTTAAGTATGAAAACAGAACTATCACTTGAAAAAGTAAAAGATTTATTTTGTAATGAACAAGGTTATCAAACACCCAAATTAGACACGAGAGCAGTTATATTTAAAGATGATAAAATTTTATTGGTTAAAGAAAATAGTGGCACTTGGTCATTACCAGGTGGGTGGGTTGATGTTTTAGAGTCAGTTGCTTCAAACACAATAAAAGAAGCAAAAGAAGAAACGGGTTTGGATGTTGTACCCAAAAGAATAATTGCTATTCAAGATAGAAATAAACATAATAAACCAATATATTCATATGGCATATGCAAGATATTTGTTTTATGTGAAGTTATAGGCGGGAAGTTTGAAAAAATATTGAAACAGTCGAAACAAATTATTTTTCACCAAATGAATTACCATTATTAGCAGAAGAAAAAACAACTAAGGAACAAATAGAAATGTGTTTTAAAGCTGTAAATGATGAAAATTGGCAAGTTCAATTCGATTAATTTTGTAAAATAATTAAATAAGATAATTGAAAGAGAGGTATTTGGATGATAAGAATGGCAAATGATAATGACATTGATATAATTTGTAAATTAAGAATTTTGCAACAAAAAGAGGATTGGAAAGAAGAACATATTGATGAAGTATCTTTTTATGATACGACTAAAAAATTTTTAGAAAATCATTTAAATAGAGATTTATATATTTTTTTAAATATAATTGATTCTAAGATAGCCGCTACATGTGGGATTCAAATAATTGAATATTTACCACAATGTAATGATAATAGTAAACAAGGGTATATCTGTGATGTTTATACATTAGATAAATATAGAAGAAAAGGATTACAAAAAAATTTGCTAAATGCTATTGTAAAGTTTTTAAAAGATAATAAATTATATGAATTAAATTTATTAAGTGATAATGAAAAGGCAATAGATTTATATGAAAAAATTGGGTTTGAACATGATAAATTAATGATGCGTTTGGAATTATTTAATAATTAGTTAAAACAGCATTTGGTATTTTTATAAAATATATTTTTTCGAATTATTTAGTATGATAAAATTATATATAGGTGATTACATGAAAGATGTAGAAAAAACAATAATTAATACTGATGAAAAAGAAATGGAAAAAGTTAATTGGACTAATGCTTGGAGTAAAAAATATCCTATTTTAGCTAACTATCAAAATAAAGTTGATATTAAATATTACCAAAAAGAAATAAGAAATTTATTAAATAGTTTAAAGCAAAAATATAGTTATAATGAATTAGATGCTATGTTGGTGTTAAAAGATATTTTATATCATGAATGGAAAGATAATAAATGATATATAAAACTTATTATAGTTCACCTATTGGTAAATTGCTATTAGCTAGTGATGGTAATAACTTAACTGGTTTATGGATAGAAAATCAAAAATATTTTCCTTATAAAATGATTGATCGATTAATTGACAATGATAATTTAGAAATATTTAAGCAAACTAAAGATTTGTTAGATAAGTATTTTAAAGGTGAAAAAGTTAATATTAATAATTTAAAGCTAAATCCTAGTGGTACTAAATTTCAAATAGAAGTGTGGCAAGTATTATGTGATATCCCATATGGTGAATTTACTACGTATAAAGAAATATCTCAAAAAGTAGCACGCAATTTAAATAAAGCAAATATGTCTACTCAAGCAGTAGGAGGAGCCGTTGGCCATAATCCTATTTCGATTATTATTCCGTGCCATCGAGTTATAGGAAACAATGGTAGTTTAACTGGATATGCTGGTGGAATAGATAAGAAATTAAGATTATTACAAATCGAAGGACATAATATAAATAAGTTTTATTACAAGAAACGAAGTGATTAGTTATGATACTTTTTGTAAGTGGTAGAACAGACATTGTAGCATTTTATTCTAATTGGTTTATTAAACATTATAAAGAAGGATATTTTGATGTGAGAAATCCATTTAATCCTAAGTTAGTAAGTCGCATTAATATAAATGATGTTGATGCTATTCTTTTTTGTACAAAAAATCCGTTTCCTATTTTAAAAGATATAAATAAAATTGATAAACCAATCCTTTTTCATGTTACATTAACTCCTTATCACAAAGATATTGAGCCGAATGTACCACCTAAGGGATTAGTTATCGAAGCAATAAAAAAATTATCTAATTTAATTGGTATTGATAATATATGTATCCGGTATGATCCAATTTTTATAAGTGATAAATATACTTTAGAGTATCATATTAAAGCCTTTGATAAGATGTGTACTTTATTAAATGGTTATGTAAAAACGATAATTGTGTCATTTTTAGATGATTATAAAAATGTCAGAAAAAATCAATATATTTTAAAATATCGCGATTTAACTGAAAATGATTATCAACAAATTGGTCTTAATTTTAGTAAAAGTGCGAAAGAAAATAATATGACTGTTCAAACTTGCTTTGAAGACAAAAATTTAGTTGAATATGGTTTCATTAAAAACGATTGTTTATCTCATGTGTTAGCTTATAAATTAACTGGTAAAAAATATAAAACTTGGAAAGCAAGAAAAGATAAAAAATGTAACTGTGTTGAATTAGTTGATATTGGCTGTTATAATTCATGTAAGCATATGTGTAAATATTGTTATGCTAATTTTGATGAAGATAAAGTAAATGAAAATTTTTCTAAACATAAAACAAATTCTTCTTTATTAATTGGAAAAGTTGAAGAAGAAGACAATATAAAAGTCAGAATAAAATAGTTTACATAAAATTAAACTTTTTATTGACAAACATACATTCGCTGTGATATGATTAACTTGTAGGAGTTAATCATATTTTTTGTTAATTTATAAAAGAAAGCGTGGTGAATTATGAATGAAGCTATTATAAAAAATGAAATAAATATCGAAAATCTAATTTATGAAATAAGGGGAGTTCAAGTAATGTTAGATAGCGATTTAGCTAAACTATATGAATGTGTTAATGGAACTAAAGATATAAATAAAGCAGTTAAAAGAAATATAGAAAGATTTCCTAAAAATTTTATGTTTCAACTAACCGACGAAGAATATCGTAGTTTGAGGTTCCAAGTTGGAACCTCAAACACAAAAGGTGGTAGAAGATATAATCCATACGTATTTACTGAGCAAGGTGTTGCTATGCTTTCTAGTGTTCTTCAGTCTGAAATAGCAATAAAGACAAGTATCAAAATCATAGATGCTTTTGTGGCTATGCGAAAGTATATATCTACTAATTTAATTGAACAAAAATATATAAATAATTTAGTATTAGAAGATCATGAAAAAATAAAATTGCTAGAATTGTCATTTGCTAAGTTTGAAGAAAAAAGAAAAACAAATGAAATTTATTTTAATGGTCAAATTTATGATGCTTATTCTAAAATTTAAGAAATATTTAATGAAGCGATTAAAGAACTTATAATTATTGATAACTATGCTGATTATATATTACTTGATATTATTAAAAGATTAGATATAAAAGTAACAATTATAACAAAACCTAATAATTTATTAACTAAACAGGATGTTATAAAATATAGCAAACAATATAATAATTTAGAAGTTATATATGATAATACTTTTCATGATCGTTATTTTATTTTAGATAACAAAATAGTTTATCACTGTGG
>CALVKL010000057.1 GCA_944332695.1 uncultured Bacilli bacterium | reverse complement strand
ATCCATTTAAAATCACCTATAATAAATTATGATATTTAAAAAAAAACAATTATTTATTTTAACTATTTACCTTTACTTTATTGAGAAATTTCGATATAATTAATATGGTGAAAGGTATGCAAGAAAGATTAAAGTGGCTACTAGACGATAAATTAGATTTAATTAAGAACAAAGTAATTTTAATAATTGGTTTGGGAGGAGTAGGCAGTTATGCCTTAGAAACATTAGCTAGGACTTATTTTAATAAATTAATTATTGTCGATAATGATAAAGTTGATATAACTAATTTAAATAGGCAATTAATGACTAATTTTGATAACATTGGTTATTTTAAAACAGATGTATGGGAAAATAGAATAAAAAAAATAAATCCTTCTTGTGAAGTGATTAAAATTACTGAATATATAACAAAAGATAATTTAGATATATTGTTTAAAAATAAAGTTGATTATGTTATTGATGCTTGTGATACCATAGAAACAAAAAAAGAAATAATAAAATATTGTTTAAATAATAAAATTAAATTTATTTCTTCTTTAGGAATGGCTAATAGAATAGATGCTAGTAAAATAAAATTTAGTTATTTAGATAAAACGGCTTATGACCCTTTAGCTAAAAAATTAAGATTATTAATAAAAAAAGAAAACATCAAAGAAAAAATTCCTGTTATATATAGCGAGGAAAAACCGTTGAAATCAAATAGATTAGGTTCAATTGCTCATGTTGTTGCCACAGCTGGATTATTATGTACTAACTACGTAATTAATGATATTTTAAAAGGTGATAGTCATGAATAAATTAAAAGATATTATAAAAAAAATGGAAGGTAATGTTTTGGGAATTGGCTTAGATGAGACATTAACTTATTTAATTGAAAAAAATGAAAAAATAGTAGAATGTAATTTATTAAATTCTTGTGTTAAAGGTAAGTTTAAAAAAAGCCTTTTCAAAAAAACAATTAAAATAAAAAAGATAAGAAAAATATTCAAGAAAAAAAAGGTTAATTATATTATTTGTAATTATGATGAAATAAAACCTTATCTTAATACCTTTGTTAAAGATAGTGTTTATATTAATAAAAATAAATTATATTTTTATGGTGATATTGATGTTGAGTTGTTGAAAACAAGATATAATCGTTATAACACAAAAATTAATATTCTTAATAATGATATAATTGAAATTGATAATACTTTAGCTAAAAATAATTTTTTCAAGGATAATTATTATCGTTTTGTCGATTTTAAAAATTATTTAGTTGAATTAATAGGAGATATTTTAATGAATTAAGGAGGAATTATGAAAAAAGCCTTTACGTTAGCTGAATTAATTGGGGTAATTGTTCTATTAGGTGCTTTATCTTTAATAATTATATCTTTAGTATCTAGTTCGATGAAAGGAAGTAAAGAAGATTTATATAATAATCAAATTGATAATATAAAATTATCTTTACAATTGTGGATGAGTGAAAATCAAAGGCCAAATAACGGTGAAATTATTACTTTAAGTTTAAGTCAGTTAAAACATTCTGGCCTAGTTGATTTAGATATCAAAAATCCTAAAACAGAAGAATTATTTCCTAATGATATGCTTTTAAAAATAAAAAATAATGACAATATTATTGAATATGAAGTCATTGATAATGGAAACAATTTAGATGACTATACTTTGATACCTAGTGTTAGTTTAATTGGGGATACTTTAACTTATGTTGAAGTTAATAGTAATTATACTGATTTAGGAGTAGTCGCTAAAGATCGTAATGGTAACGCTTTGTCTAATGTTACCAATACTACGAATCTTAACATAAACCAAATCGGAACTTATTTAACCACTTATACTGTGACTCATAATGGTTATACTAATACTATTTATCGAACAATTGTTGTAAGAGATACAATAGGTCCAGTAATTGAATTTGATGACTTGACTTTATCTTTAAGTGAAGTTGCTACCTATGATTTTAAGTCAGATATTACTGTTACTGACAATAGCTTAGGAACTGTTACAGTTGATACAACTGATAATATTAATGTAATCGCTGGAACATATACAGTAGAATATAAAGCTACTGATCCATCAGGTAATACAACAACAAAATCAAGATTAGTGACATTAACAGAATAGGAGTAAGATTTATGTATTTAAAAACTATTAGTGCTCATGGTTTTAAATCATTTGCTGATAAAACATTAATTGAATTAGATAATAAAATTACTGGGATCGTTGGCCCTAATGGAAGTGGAAAAAGTAATGTTGTTGATGCTATTCGTTGGGTTTTAGGTGAACAATCAGTCAAATCATTACGTGGTGATGGCAATATGGCTGATGTTATATTTTCAGGTAGTAAATCAAGAAATGCTTCTAATGTGGCTTCAGTTACTTTAGTGCTAGATAATACTGATAAGTATTTTCCTTTAGATTTCAATGAAATTGCGATAAAAAGAAGAGTCTATCGTGATGGTACTAATGAATATTTTTTAAACAATGAAAAGGTAAGATTAAAGGATATAACTAATATTTTATTAGATAGTGGAATTGCTAAGGAAAGTTTTAATATTATTTCACAAGGAAAAATTGAAGAAATATTATCAAACAAACCAGATGATCGAAGAATAATTTTTGAAGAAGCAGCGGGGGTTTTAAAATATAAACGAAGAAAAGAAGAAGCATTAAGAAAATTAGATAAAACCCATAGCAATATGGAAAGAATTAACGATATTATTAGTGAACTAGAGACAAGAATTGAACCATTAAGAATTCAAAAAGAACAAGCTTTAAAATATAATTTATTAACTGAAGACCTAAAAAATATCGAAGTTGCTTTAATTGTTAATGATATAACTAATTTGAATTTTGAATATCAACAAGATAAAAGTAAAATTGATTTTTTACAATTAGAAATATCAAAGTTAAGTACCAATAATAGTGTTGGTGAAGCAAAAATAATTGAATATAAAAAAAATATTGCTTCTTTAGAATTGGAAATTAAAAAACAACAAGATTATTTAATTAATTTAACTAGTGAAGTTGAAAAGATAAATAGTCGCAAAGCCATTATTTTAGAAAGACAAAAATATAATGTTACTGATAGTAAAGTTCATGAAAATTTAGTTTTATTAAAAGAAAGAGAATATCGTTTAAATTTAGAAATAACAAAAATAACTGAAGAAATAAAAACAATTGAATTAAATGATATTGAGATAACTAAAAAACTAGATAAAGAAAATGAAATATTAAATAATATTAAAAATAATAAAATGAATTTAGAAAAATCTTTAAGTGATAAAATTCGTAATCAAAACAATTTAAATCTAAAAATCGAATCATTAAGATATAGTATTGATAATAATAGTAGTTTACCTATTGCCGTTAAAAAAGTATTAGAAAATCCTAAATTAAGAGGAATTCATAATATTGTTGGCAATTTGTTTGATACAGAAGAAAAATATTCTTTAGCTATATCGACGGCTTTAGGTAGTAATGCAAGTAATATTGTAATAGATAATGAATATATGGCTAAAGAGGCAATTAATTATTTAAAAGAAAATAAATTAGGACGAGCTACTTTTTTTCCTTTAAATATTATTAAACCTAAATATATTGATGATAATACTTTAGATATTGTTAAAAGTTTAAATGGTTATTTAGGTATTGCAAGTGATTTAATCAAATATGATAAAACATATCAAAATATAATTTTAAACCAATTGGGTAGCGTTTTAGTAATCGATAATATTGATAATGCCAATATTGCTGCTAAAAAAATCAATTATAAATATCGCATTGTTACTTTAGATGGTGAATTGTTAAATATAGGAGGTTCTTTAACGGGTGGTTCTATTTCTAAAACAAGAAATATAATTTTAGAAAAATATGAATTAGAAAAATTAGTTAAAGAAGTTAATTTAGTTATTGAACAAATTAAAAATATTGAAGAAAATATTAATGAAATCGATCATCAATATCGAGCTAGTGAAGATAAAATATATTTGATTAATAAGGAAAAACTAGATAATAATATCTTATTAGATAATCATAAAAAAGATTTCTCAAACAAACAAGAAGAACTAAAGACAACTACTTATGAAATAATGGGAAATAATAATATTTTAACTAATGAGTTAATTAATGAAGAACAATTAGTTTTAAAAGAATATTATGAAACCTTAGAGAAAAAAGAAAAGGTTAGTTTATATTTAAATAATTTAAATAAGAAAAAGGACGATTTAACTAGTGAGTTATCCGATTATGAATTAGTAATAAAAAAAGAAAATAGTTTATTTAATGAAAAAAGAGAATTATTAAATCAATTAGAAATTACTGTAAACCGTCTAGATGTTAAATTAGATAATTTGTTAAATATTTTATCGGAAACTTATTCTTTGACTTACGATAGTGCTTTAGCTAAATATAAATTAGAAATTGATGAATCAATGGCTCGTAATCAAGTTAATAGTTTAAAACGACAAATTAAAGAAATAGGCGTTGTTAATTTAGGTGCAATTGATGAATTTAAAACGGTTAATACTAGATATGAATTTTTGCTTAATCAAAGAAATGATTTAACTAATGCTGAAAATACATTGTTAGAAATAATTGATGAGATGGATAAAGTTATGACTAAAGAATTTGTTAATACTTTTAAAATAATTAAAGAAAATTTTACCAATACATTTAAAGAATTATTCAAAGGTGGAACTGCCGATTTAAAACTAACTGATCCTAATAATATTTTAGAAACAGGAATTGAAATTATCGCTAGTCCTCCGGGCAAAAAATTAACGACGATTTCGTTGTTATCTGGTGGTGAAAAAACTTTTACTGCTATTAGTTTATTATTTGCTATATTAAAATCAAAACCAGTGCCATTTTGTGTTTTAGATGAAGTTGAAGCGGCTTTAGATGATGCCAATGTTGATTCTTTCGGTAAGTATGTTCGTTCATTAAAAGACAAAACCCAGTTCATCATAATTACTCATAAAAAAAAGACTATGGAATATGTCGATACTTTATATGGTATAACAATGCAAGAATCTGGTGTTAGTAAATTAGTTAGCGTTAAATTAGAAGAAATAAATTAAACTGAATAGATTTTTTATTCAGTTTTTTAATATAATTAACTGAAAAAGAAGAATCAATTTGACTTCAAAAATTAAATGATCTATAATAATACCATTCAATTTTACAAATATATAAACAAGTTGGTGATTATATGATATTTTTAAAAAAAGAACGGGAACAAATCAGAAAACAATTGTTAAAGAAAATAACAGTCGGGCAATTAATAACATACTTGGAATTTCAAGAATTATATCAACCATATATAAATATAATGAGTGAAATGGAATTTGCTAATATTCTTGAAATAAACCCTGGTAATTATAATACTATGAAAAACAAAGGAACTAGAGCCAAAATATTAAAAAGCTTTAAAAAAGAAGTAAGCGATGAAGAAAAGAAAAAAATAATTCAGGAAGTATTAACTAAAGTAAGAGTCGGTCAATCAATAACTTACATAGAATTTCAAGAATTATATCAACCATATACAAATATGATAAATGAAATAGAATTTGCTAATATTCTTGAAATAAACCCTGGTAATTATAATACTATGAAAAACAAAGGAACTAGAGCCAAAATATTAAAAAGCTTTAAAAAAGAAGTAAGCGATGAAGAAAAGAAAAAAATAATTCAGGAAGTATTAACTAAAGTAAGAGTCGGTCAATCAATAACTTACATAGAATTTCAAGAATTATATCAACCATATACAAATATGATAAATGAAATAGAATTTGCTAGTATTCTTGGAATAAGTTATGGTAATTATAATACTATGAAAAACAAAGGAACTAGAGCTAAAATATTAAAAAAACACAAGCTAGAAATAAGTAAAGAGGTAAAAGCAAAAATAATTCAAGAAGTATTAACTAATGTAAAAATAGGTCAATCAATAACTTACATAGAATTTCAAGAATTATACCAACCATATATAAATATGATAAGTGAGATAGAATTTGCTAGTATTCTTGGAATAAGTTATGGTAATTATAATACTATGAAAAACAAAGGAACTGGGGCTAAAATATTAAAAAGTATTAAAAAAGAAACAGGTGAAGAAGAAAAGAAAAAAATAATTCAAGAAGTATTAACTAAAGTAAGAGCTGGTCAATTAATAACATACTTAGAATTTCAA
>CALVKL010000056.1 GCA_944332695.1 uncultured Bacilli bacterium | reverse complement strand
GCACGCGAAGTCGTGTGGCCAAAGGTTGAAAAAATTACATAATTAAAGATAGTTATTATAGTGTTAAAATTAAAAATGACAAAATATATCCCCACATTTGGAATTTAATCAAATGTGGGGATTTTTACATATTATCAAAATTTAATTTTAAAATAAATATAGAATTGTTATATTAATCTGATTTCATTCTCATTAAAAAATGGCTTATTTTTATTAATTCTATCAAAAAATAAAATTCCATTTAAATGATCGATTTCGTGTTGGAAAGCAATTGATAATTCTTCTCTTGCTCTTACTTTAATTTTATTACCATCAATATCATATCCTTCAACCGTTACTCTAGCATATCGAGGAACATGGCCTTCAACATCTCTATTAACTGATAAACAACCTTCACCAACTTCCGCTGCAATCATTTCTTCAGAATAAGAAACAATTTTAGGATTAACGAAAACATATTCATCAAACACACCTTCTTCAACTTCATGAACGATGATGATAATTCTTTTATTTAATCCTAATTGCGGGAAAGCTAGTCCCATTCCTGGTCGTAAACCATATTTTGTAGCATATTCTTCGATTTGACTATATGTTAATTCGTCGATAGCTTGTTTAATTAATTTTTTATCTTCCTCGGTTAATGGAAAAGTTGTCTCTTGACTAATTTTTCTTAATCTTTCATCTTTTTCATCTAAAATATTTAATTTTTCAAACATAAAAAATCACATCTTTCGTTAATCAAATAGTATTTTATCATATTTTTTTAAAATTGCAAAATAAAAGGAAGAAATTCTTCCTATCTATTGCATGGTGTTTGGTTTTGACAATGGCAATTATTGTTTTCAAAAGCTCTAGCACCAATAATTATTACTAATAAAATAAATAATACTAATAAAATAGCTGCACCATAGCCATTACCATAGCCGTTGCCATAGCCATATCCGCCATATGGTTGACCACAGCCATAGCCACTATATCCTCCGTAATAATACATATTATTACCTCCTTCTTGCTAATATATTTTATTAAAACTTACATATTTGGTTCATTGAAAATACCTATTTTTATAATTTGTGTTTTCAAATCATAAAAAATATGATATTATTAATTAAGGTGGAAGGTATGAAAAAGCTATTAAGTTTACAAAAATTAATTAATAAAATGGATAAGCCTTTACTAGTTGTAACAATTTTATTTTTCTTGTTTGGATTATTAAATATTGTTACTGCTTCTAGTCGTGAAGCGGTTGTTCGTTATGAAGTATCAACTTATTATTATTTTTTTAAGCAACTTGAAATGCTGTTAATTGGTTTTGTTCTTTCATGTTTTTTAATTAATTTAAAAACAAAATATTATAAAAATTTAAGTGTTATTGCTTATTTTATTGTTTTGTTATTAGTATTATTATTATTTCCCTTTGGACGTGAGGTTAATGGAGCTAAAAATTGGTTACCATTACCAGGTATTGGAACTTTACAACCAAGTGAATTAGCTAAGCCGGTTACAATTGTTTTAATAAGTGTTATTTTTGAACAATATTATCGTTTGTTTAAATCAGATAATCCAAAACGTTATAGTAAGATCGGTTTGTTGTTGATTATTTTTATTTTGATTCCGTCGTTAACATTTATTCAAAAAGATTTAGGTAGTGCTCTAATTATATTAGCTATTTGTGCAATTATGTTTTTAGCTAGTCCTATTAAAAGATTAGATAAATTAAAAACTATTTGTTTAGTTATTGGTTTATTAATAATGGGTTCTATGATCATTGTTTTAAAACGAGGTTATTTATTAAGCCCTGCTCAATTATCAAGATTTGATTATTTTAATCCTTGTTCAAAATACGAAACTACTGGTTATCAAGTATGTAATGGCTTTATTGCTTTAAATGAGGGTGGTTTGTTTGGATTAGGAATAGGCAATTCACGGCAAAAATATTCTTATATTCCTGAGCCACATACTGATAGTATTTTTGCTATTATCGGTGAGGAATATGGGGTTATAAAATGTAGTTTTATATTTTTAGCTTATATATTTATAATATTTAGAATTTTAAAAATAGCTACTAATTCTAATACAATTAGAGGTAGATTTATTTGTTTAGGTATCGCTAGTTATATATTCTTACATATTTTTATAAATTTAGGTGGTTTATTTGGTTTAATTCCATTAACCGGAGTTCCGCTACCATTTTTATCTTATGGTGGAACATATGCTATTAGTTTAATGTGTTCATTAGCAGTAGTTCAAAGATTTCATATTGAAAAAAAAGAAGAAAAATTTAAATTAAATCGTTAAAATGACAAAATTTTAATGATTTTTTTTTTATAATTTAAAAGAGGTGATAAAAATAAAAATATATTTAGATTTATTAATGCTTCTTAACTTTGCTTTTGATTTGATTTTGTTGTTGGCTGTGTCGATTCTGTTGCGAAGAAACGTTAGTATTTACAAAATTTTAGGTGGCGCTTTAGTAGGCGGTATAAGTATTTTATTTTTATTTTTTAATATTAGTTCTTTAATGTTATTTATTTATAAAATTATAATCAGTATTCTGATGATATTGATCAGTTTTGGTTATAAAAATATTAAATATACTTTAAAAAACTTTTTATATTTATATATGACTAGTATTGTCTTAGGTGGTTTTTTATATTTTTTAAATGTTGAATTTTCTTATGAACAATATGGCTTAGTTTTTATTAACAAAGGATTATCAATAAATGTTATTTTTTTAATCATATTTTGTCCTATTATTATATATATTTATGTAAAACAAGGATTGTGGCTAAAAAATAATTATAGTAATTATTATAACGTAACTTTATATTATAATCATAAAAAATATTTATTTAGTGCTTTTTTAGATACTGGTAATAATTTAACTGTTCCTTTAACAAACAAACCGGTCATTTTAATTAATAAAGAAATAAAAGCTAAACAATTTTTTTATATACCTTATAAAGGAATTAATGGTAGTGGAATTATAAAATGTTTTAAAGCTGATAAAATTATTATAAACAATTTAGAAAAAGAAAATATTATTGTCGGCTTAATGAAGGAAAAGATAAAAATTGATGGAATTGATTGTTTATTAAATAAAAAAATATTGGAGGGATAGAATGTTAACAAAAATTAAAAATTTAATTTTAAGAATATTTACGCAAGAAGTTTTTTATATTGGTAGTGCGGATAAGCTCCCACCGCCATTATCAAAAGAAGAGGAAGTTTTATATGTTACCAAATCAATGGAAGGTGATGAAGAAGCTAGAGCTAAATTAATCGAACATAATTTAAGACTGGTTGTTTATTTGGCTAAAAAATATGAGAATACTAAAATAGATTTAGAAGATTTAGTGAGTATTGGTACGATTGGTTTAATTAAAGGAGTTAATACTTATAAATTAGACAAAAACATTAAACTAGCTACTTATGCATCACGTTGTATTGATAATGAAATATTAATGTTTTTAAGAAAAAATAAAAAAAGAAAAGGAGAAGTTAGTTTTGAAGATAGTCTAAGTTATGATGCTGAAGGAAATGAATTACATCTAGAAGATATTTTAGGGACAGATGCTGATATTGTAACTAAAGGATTGGAAGAAGAGGTTAATCGTAAATTGTTATATCAAGAAATTAACAATTTAAACAAAAGAGATAAGCAAATAATGATTTTAAGATATGGTTTATTTAATCATGAAGAAATGACACAAAAAGATGTGGCTGAAATATTAGGAATATCTCAATCATATATTTCAAGAATTGAAAAAAAGGTAATTAGAAGACTTAAAAAAATTCAAAAATAATTGACAAGATAAAAATATTAGTGTATAAAGTATATACGAGGAGTGATTGTATTGAAATTAGTCATAGTTGAGTCCCCAAGTAAAAGTAAAACAATTGAAAAATATCTTGGTAAAGATTATGAGGTTTTATCAAGCAAAGGTCATATTAGGGACTTATCAACAAAAGGAAAATATGGATTGGGTGTTGATTTAGAAAATGATTTTAAACCTGATTATATCACTATTAAAGGTAAATCTAAATTAATTAATGATTTAAAAAAAGAAGTTAAAAAGGCTGATTTTGTTTATCTTGCTACCGATCCTGATCGAGAAGGAGAAGCAATTTCTTGGCATTTATTTGATGCTTTAGGTTTAAAAGAAGGTGATTATCAAAGAATAGTTTTTAATGAAATAACTAAAAATGCAGTTTTAAATTCATTTTCTTCAGCTCGAAAAATTGATCAAAATTTAGTAAATAGTCAAGAAACCAGAAGAATTTTAGACAGAATAATTGGTTTTAGATTAAGTAAACTAATGCAAGCTAAAACGGCTGGTAAATCAGCTGGTAGAGTTCAAAGCGTTGCTTTAAAATTAATAGTAGATAAGGAAAGAGAAATTGCAAAATTTATTCCAGAGGAATATTGGACTATAACAGGTATTTTTAAGGATTTTGAAGCTGAATTATTTAATTATAATAATAAAGACATCACCATTAAAAATGAATTTGAAGCTAATGAAATATTAACTAAATTAAGTAATTCTTTTAAGATAGTCGATGTTGATAAGAAAAATAAAAACAAAAAATCCAATCCACCTTTTATTACTAGTACTTTACAAAGAGCAGCTTCTAATAAATTAGGATTTAACGCTAAAAAAACGATGTCCTTAACGCAAAAATTATATGAAGGAATTGCGCTTAAAGATGAAACGGTTGGTTTAATTAGTTATATGCGTACCGATTCGGTTAGATTATCTGACGAATTTATCAAATCAACTTATGGTTTTATTAAAGATAAATATGGAGAGGATTATGTTGGCTATGTTAAAACTAGTAAAAAAACCGAAAATGTTCAAGATGCTCATGAAGCAATTAGACCAACCAGTATTAATAGAACCCCAGAAAGTGTTAAGCCATATTTAACTAACGATGAATATAAATTATATAAAATGATATATTATCGTGCTTTAGCCAGTTTAATGAAAGATGCTAAAACTATTAATACAACTGTTATTTTAGATAATAATAATTATCAATTTAAAGCTACTGGGCAAGTTATTAGTTTTGATGGTTATTTAAAAGTATATAGTGATTATGAAGAAACAAAAGAAAATGTTTTACCACCTTTAGAAACTTATAATTCAAATGTAATAGTAGCTAATGAAATAACTAAAGAACAACATTTTACTAAACCACCTAGTAGATATTCCGAAGCTAAATTAATAGAAGAAATGGAAAAATTAGGAATTGGTCGACCAAGTACTTATGCTACTACTATGGAAACATTAAAGGTAAGAAAATACGTTGATATTATTGATAAAAAATTTGTTCCAACTAAAACCGGAATTGAAATAACAGATAAATTACAAGAATGTTTTAGTCATTTAATTAATGTTAAATACACTGCGAATATGGAAAACGATTTAGATAAAATTGCTTTAGGCCAAGAAAATTGGGTTGAAACATTACAAAATTTTTATAATGAATTCGAACCGGCTTTAAAAAATGCGTTTGATTTATTACCTAAAAAAGAAGCTATTAAAACTGGTGAAGATTGTCCTATTTGTAGTAGTCCATTAGTTATTAGAAATGGCAAATATGGTGAATTTACAGCTTGTAGTAATTATCCTAGTTGTAAATATATCAAACAAGAAGAAAAAGAAATAAAAGAAATAATAAATTGTCCAAATTGTGATGGTAAAATCATTGAAAAAAGAAGTAAAAAAGGGAAAGTATTTTATGGTTGTAATAATTATCCTAAGTGTAAAACCGCTTATTGGGATATGCCAATAGATGAAAAATGTCCAGAATGTGGCAATTTGTTAACTATTAAAGGTAAAAAAACTAAATGTAGTAGTTGTGGTTATATTAAAGAAAATTAAATTTTTTATGCATTAACAAATAAGTAATATACTTATTTGTTTTTTTTATCATTTTAAATTACAATTGATTATTGACAATTGCCTTGTTTTTGTTGTATACTTTAAATACAATATAACGAGTTAATTTAAAGATAGGAGAGATAAAAAATGAAAAAATTAACGATATGCAAAAATGTGGGGGCAATTTACTAAATAAAGCATTTACGTTAATAGAGTTATTAGCTGTAATAATCATATTAGCAATCGTAGCATTAATAGCCACTCCAATCATATTAAATGTAGTAGATGATGCTAGAAGTTCTGCTGGCAAGTCAGAATCTAATATGATTTTAAATGGTAT
>CALVKL010000055.1 GCA_944332695.1 uncultured Bacilli bacterium | reverse complement strand
TAACACAAACTAAAAATATTGTCAATTTTCTGTTTGAAACAGTAAAAAAAAAGCTTAAAATTTCTAAACTCTGTTTAAAAACATCTAAATTAGCTTTTATTCTTTTGTAAATTGTAATGTGAAAAAATTGTCATTTTTTAATATTTTATAGACATCAAATTACAAATATAGTATAATTTTATTAAGAAAGATAGGTGTTGCTATGAAGAAAAATCTAAATAAAAACATGATAAAAAGGCTTATATTTGTTATTGTATTTGTTTTAATTGTAGTTAGTGTAATCTTAATTATTCAAAATACTAATAAAACAGAAAAAGCATTAAAAAAATTAGGTTATAGTAAAGAAGATATCACTGTTATCACTGAAAAATTAAGTGAAACAGATGTTGAAAAAGTATTAGATATGGAATATAATCAAAAACTAGCTAGTATTATAAGTGCTCAATATTACATTCCTAATAATTTAGATAGATACTTAGCTTACTCTCCTAAAACTGATAATATCGATGATATCATTAGTATAGTTAACGTTGGAGCAGATAATGAATGGTATACAAACACAGAAGAAACTAATTTAGACGATGGCATAAAAATGTTAGTGAATAAATATCATTATTTAAATACTGATTATTTGCCAGATGATATTGTTGAAATAAGTAATTGGTATGCTTATGAAGGTCATTCAACAAAAAAAGAAGTTTATGATAAATACGTAAGTATGTGGAAAGCTGCTAATGAAGAAGGATTAACTTTGTTAGTTAATTCTTCATATAGAACATTTGAAGATCAGCAAAATGAATATGATATGTCAAATGACGACTATGCTTCTAAACCTGGTTTTTCTGAACATCAAACTGGATTAGCTTTAGATATTGTGACTTATAATATCATAGGAAATGAATTTGAAAATACTGATGAATTTAAATGGCTACAAAAAAATGCTCATAAATATGGTTTTATTTTAAGATATCCTAAAGATAAAGAACATATTACTGGATACAATTATGAATCTTGGCACTATCGATATTTAGGAAAAGAACTAGCTACTAAAGTTAAAGAAAGTGATTTAACTTACGATGAATATTACGCTTACTATTGTGAATATAAAAAAGGTTGTTAAAAAAAACTTCAAAAATGAAGTTTTTTTAATTTAGAAGAATTTATTTAAATTCATAATAAGTCCTAAATTGTTTTAGCCACTGTAGTTATATAACTTTTTTTATATTCATCAATTAGGGCATATACTTTCGCATAATCTATAGAGTTATATCTTTGAGTTTTTTTTAAAGGTCCAGTCAAACCAGGAAATTTATATTTCATATATTTATTATAAAATTCTTCCTCCATTAATTCATGCAACTTAAAGAAAAATAATGTTGCTTCTGGTGATACCGTATCTAATATTTCTTTTATTTCTATAAAACTTTTAGAAAAGGCAATTCTATTTATAATATCTTCACCAAATAGTTTTTCTAATTCAAAAGCTATTTTAGTTTCTTTGGGGTATCCACAAGAAGATGTCAATAAACCATACTTTTTAGCTAATTGTCTTGTTTTTAATTCATTTATGCCTTCTCTTACAGCACTTCCTCCTCCACTACCACAAAAATGCAAAGTTTCATGAAGAAGACTTTCTTTAAAATATTCTTCCGGTGTTAAACCTTTTAAAAAAGCATGCTTTAAATAAGTCATATAAGTATTATCATTTATTATCATATTATCATCAGTATACGATTTATGATTTTTGTTCATTCCAAATCCCGGTATTTTTTTTAACATTTCTAAAATCCTAAAAGCGCCTAATGGAAAATAAAATTTCTTGTCAATTACAAATATAGATATCGTCCCTGTTTCTTCAATATGAACACATTCTTCTAAACTATAGTCATCAGGAATATCGACAAGATTCGGGTATTCATTTTTTATAATTTCAATTAATTTCGCTATTTCACTAATTAAATTCTTTTTTATATTATTTATATCCATAAATTATATCCTCCAAAATATTAAATAACTATATATATTATATAATAAAAATATGGAAAATAAAATTAAAAAAACAATGCTTGATTGCATTGCTATTTGAACTTCTTTTTCATCTAATTGTTTATAAATAAATATACAAATAATTATTAATAAAATTATTATTATGTTTTTTACTATCTCTTTCATTCATTCCACCCATATATTTTAATTAAGCTAAGATAAGGATAAGAATAAGCAGATATTGGATAATTTTCTAAATCAACAGTATTAGAATTAACTAATATATCAACTGTTTGACCGTCGATTTTATAGTCACCTATTACAACTAAGGCATGACGTGTTGGACCAGTTGTACCTACATGTATAACATCACCAGCTTCAGCATAATAAAGATTAACATCAACATCAGCACATAAACCATAGCCAATATTATTTTTAGCATACGTATAAAAGTAAGGTACATAAGTCCAAGTATAAACATAACCTTTGTTTACTTGATTTTCATTATAACTACCATCATATAATTTCCACTGTAAATATTCGCTAGCACTTCCATAATAATCCATTGGAATTCCCCCACTATATAAAACTTGGGAAGCATAATTTTGACAATTAGAACTAAATTTTATCCAATCAGGATCACGATTATCAACCCATTTTAACGCATGTTCTAAAGCTTTATCACGATCATAAGAATGATCACAGGTTTTAACTTCAATTCCCGTTCCATTTAAAAATTGTTGATAATCTTCACGATCTTCTTCTAATTTTTCATTAATTAAATTTAAATAATCTTCTTCAATTTCTTCTAGTCTTGTTGCACCGCCCCCGTCATAAACATCCGTTATCATAACGTAAAAATCTTGAACTTTATTATATTCAACTATTTTATAAGTATCATCAACTTTCTTTAAAGTAAATTGATTTTTAATATTATATACTCTTGATACAATATCTTTCATAAAATTAAAATTAAGATAATTATCTTCTAAAACCGTTAAAGTAACTGTATCTCCTTCAATACTAACATCAGTAAATTCCAAATCATATTTAGCCTTATCTAAACTTAAATCATTTGGTTTTAACTTTCTTGTTTCAATTAAAAGTGATAAAGCAGTCTGATTAATCAAAGCTTCTTCAGAATCAGGATCTAAAAATAAATAAGTCATATCATTTTCTTTTAAATTTTTAATTGAATTATAATAAACATTTAAAAATTCGACAACTATGTTTTGAACCTCTTCAGCAACTTCACCACTAATCTTATTTAAATAATTGGTTCCAACTGGATCGGGAATTGATTCTTCAGGCTCACTTGGACTATTAGGTTCTTCAATATTAGGTTCACTAGGTTCATCATCCCTATCTTTAAAAAATAAAAACAAGAAAACAACTAAACTAGCTAAAATAATAAACAATATTAATTTACCAATTATACTTTTCATTTACAACACCTAATAATATTATAACAAAAAAAACTATTTTGCGCTAAAAATAGTTTAATTATTTTTTTTAAAGACAAACACTTTACTAAAAATATAATTAGAAACAATCACTATTACTTGTGCGATTACTTTCGTTACTAAGTCATCAATATGTAACATATCAACAAAAATATATAAAATGACCATTTCCATTAACAAAGAAACAATTCGAAAGAAAAAGAAATTAGTTATCTCTTTTGAGACTATTTTTTTATCTTTATTCTTACTTTCAAACACATAAATTTTATTAGTTATAAAAGCAAATAAAACAGCTATTATCCAAGATAAAACATTACTAACTAAATAGTTAATATAAAATATCTTAGTAAATAAAGCATAAGTCATAATTGACACTAAAGTAGTTAAAACGCCAAAGATTAAATAATTTATTATTTCTTTATATTTTTTATATAAATTATTTAACATCTTTTTCAGTCTCCTTAATAACATAAACAGGTCGATTTTTAACTTCTAAATAGGTTTTAGCAAGATATTGTCCCATTATACCTAAACAGAATAATTGAATGCCACTTACAAAAAATATAATACAAACTAAACTTGGCCAGCCAGAAACGGGATCACCAAAAATTAATGTTTTACAAATAATAACAATTATCATAATAAATGATATGATACAAAATAAGATACCTATAATGGAAGAAATAAGTAAAGGAACAGTGGAAAAACCAACAATACTTTCCATCGAATAAGCAAATAGTTTCCAAAAATTCCACTTTGTCGTCCCTGCTACTCTTTCCGTATTTTCAAAAGTTAGCCATTTGGTTTTAAAACCAACCCAACTAAAAATACCTTTAGAATAACGATTGTATTCTTTTAATGACAAAATAGCGTCGACCATTTGTCTAGTCATTAATCTAAAATCTCTAGCACCATCAACAATTTCAGTTTTCGAAATTTTATTAATTATTTTATAATACCACTTTGTAAATAATTTTCTAAAAAATGAATAACCATTTCTTGAAACACTACGAGTAGCAACGCAATCATAATCAGTATTTTGTAAAGTATCATACATTTCAATTAATAAATGCGGTGGATCTTGTAAATCAACATCCATCATACATATATAATCACCAGTAGCATGTTCTAAACCAGCTAAGATACCAGCTTCTTTACCAAAATTTCTTGAAAAAGAAATATACCGAACATTTTTATCATTACTAGCTAAATTTCTTATAATATCTAATGTTTGATCTTTTGACCCATCATTAATAAAAATTAATTCAAACTTAACTTTCATTTTTTTCATTACTTTGTTAATTTCTTCATAGAAAATCGGTATTGCCTCTTCTTCATTATAACAAGGTACGATAATACTTATTTTCATTTTTTCCTCCCTACAAACACTACAAATATCAATATACTTACCAATGATACATAACTTGCTATATTATCATATTTAGTACCTGTAAAATCTAACTTATAAGTTCCAGAATTTACTTTAACTTCAATAAAGCCTTTATCGTTTTCATAAATATCTATTTCATTATTATCTTCATCAACTAAAGTATAACCAACATAATACAAACGAGGTAATTCTAAAATTAATTGTCTCTCTACTTTAAATTCTAAATAAGGAACATCATTAGTAATCAATTCAACATTGCCTACCCCGTCTATAACCACTATATCATGATTACGATTATTATAATAGTCAAGATTATTAATAGTATTAACAGGAGTATATTCCCTTTGAAAACCAACGCCATACCAATATTCTAAATTATCAGCATCAATAACCTCATAACTAGCTTGTTTCAAATTAGATTGACTAAATAAAACCATAGCGATTATTAAAATTAAAGTTATAGCTTTTTTATCTTTAAATTCATTTATACATAAAGGAGCTAACAAACTAACCGCTAAACAAACAAAAGTTGCAAATCGCCAAGGAAACTGAATTAATCTTAAAGTTTTAGGGAAAATATCCCAAGGAAATAAAACAGTAGATAAAATCAAACTAACAATACCAAATATTAAGACATATTTATAAAATTTGGTATTAATATTTTTAAATTTTTTTAAAGAAATAATCAATAGAATTAAAGTGATTAAATCAATATAATACTTTATTTCACCTGTTCCAGCATTTTTGAAAACTGATACATAATCAAATGGATTTAAGCCATTTCCCCATGTTCCTTGGACCATAACGCCATCGACAAAAACATTATAATTTCCTAATAATTTTTGCTGTAATAAAGTTACCCAAAACGGCGAAGTTAAACATAAAATAAAAATTGATGCAATTACAAATTGTTTTAAATGTTTTAATGTTTCTTTGTGTTTTACTATTAAAAATATTAATATTATAACCGTTAAATAACACATCATAATTAAATGTGATAACATCCCGCCAACATAACCAATAACAAAAAATATATAAAAATTTCTAATGTTATTATTAAACAATTCATATAAACCTAAAAATATTAAAGGTAGAAAGATAAAAATTAAACTTTCACCTAGTGCATCTCTTACATAAATATTTGATAAATGATAAGGAAATAGCATATAAATAATAGCTGATAGTAATCCAATAAACTTATTTTTAGATATTTTTTTAGCCAAGTAATACATCGTTACTCCAGATAGTAATAATCCTATAAAATGAATTATTTTAAGACTTATTACCGGATTATCAATAAAAACATTTAAATAAGATGTGGAATAATGACCTAGTGGTGGATAGAAAAGTGCTGTTCCATAACCAAAATCATTACCAATATTTCCAACTATTTTGCTAGGAAATAAAAAATCTTTTTCTATTTGTTCAGTTAAACTAGCAATATTAGCTAAATGAAATTTGGTATCATGACTTGATTTATAACTGCTTAAAAACATTGGTAACATTGTAATTATCGCTACTAATAAAATAACACCTAAAAATTTAATATCTTTTTTCATTTGTTTGCCGATTAAAAATCGGCAACACCTCTCTTTCTTAATTTGGTGAGAAATATTTAATTATTATTAATTTTATTATATCATTTATAAATTAAATTGTAAATTGGTTATATATACCCAATGTCTTAAATTTATGATAAATTCCTATTATAAGTTTATTTATGAATAATTCCTAAAATTCTACAACAAAATGTAGA
>CALVKL010000054.1 GCA_944332695.1 uncultured Bacilli bacterium | reverse complement strand
TAACGTCACATTGGTGCGACGATTTTACCTTATGGAGCAGGTGATGGGAATCGGACCCACGTTAACAGCTTGGAAGGCTGTAGTTCTACCATTGAACTACACCTGCACAAAATTAGTAGGCAATAATAATTCTACTTCAAAAAAAACATTTTGTCAATACTTTAAATTAAAAAAAGTTAATTTTCGTTATTTTATCAAAAACATGATTTTGACATTAATAAGTATAAATAATTCTATATTATATTTTTAATTTTAAAATATAAAGAGGCTATTTAGCCTCTACAATTAACTTAATTGCTGTTCTTTCTTCACCGTCTATTACTATGTCTGTAAAAGCAGGTATACAAATTAAATTTTTACCAGATGGAGCAACAAAACCTCTTGCAATTGCAATTGCTTTTATTGCTTGATTAAGCGCTCCAGCGCCTATAGCTTGAATTTCTAAACTGCCTTTTTCCCTAAATACATTAGCTAGTGCACCCGCTACAGAATTGGGATTTGATTTTGAACTTACTTTTAATGTTTCCATGGTTCCTGTTCCTTTCTATATTCTAAATATATGTCAAAAATAAATGAATATGAATTGAAATTAATATTTTTTGAATTTTAAAACTACTTTTATAAAACAATACATTTTGATTTTATCCTTGAATATGTAACTTTCATTGTGATATAATTATTATAATGATTAGGGGAGATATATTGTGTCAAAAGAGATTATTGTAAGAAAAATTAAAAATGAAGAGCGAGAAGAACTTTTAAAATTAATTAGAAAAAGTTGCTCATTAATCAAGAAATTATTCGTAATGAATTACAAAAATTCTATGGTGGCTATTGTTGATAATAAAATAGTTGGTGGCATAACTTACAAAATTATCAATTGTGATAATAAGAAAATAGTTTATATTAGTAATTATTTTATTGATAAAAATTATAAAAAGAAAGAAATAATAAAAAAATTATATAAAGATACAATTATAAATATCCGAAAAGAAAAAGTTGATGGCATAACAGCATTTTCTGAAAGTGATTGCGATGATACAATTAAAGCATTAATGGATAATGGATTAAAGCAAACTAGTTTTATTGATTTGATAAAAAAAATAGGTTTTATTAATGCTATTAAATATTATTTTATGACGCCGTTTAGTTTCGCTATTGGTATGGATTTTTATACAGATATGAAAGAAGTTAAAGAAAAAAAATCTCAAATATTTCAATTGTTAATGTTTTTGCTTTTGAATTTAGTTTTAACTATTCCTATTTGGGTTAGGACTTTAAAAGTTCATACGAGTAATTTTATTGCTTTGTTTTTAGCATATATAACAATTTTATTGGTTTCTCTTATAACTCGGTATATTGGTGTTTTGACGACAAAAGAACGATGGAATTTTCATATTAGCAATGGAGGATTTATTATAAATTTACTAGTTAATTTTTTAAGTTTTCCTTATATGATTAATGGCAATTGGTATCCTCAAAAATATGAAAATAGTAAAGAATTTAATGAAAAATTAGCTCGTTTAGAATTAATTAAATGGTTTGTATTTTTGTTTTTACCATTTCTATACTTTAGTGATATTGTTTACTTGAAAAAAGTTGCTCAGTTAAGTTTTATTTATTTAATATTCTTTATTATTCCTATTTATCCATTTGATTATTTCGGTGGCGGAAGAATATATAGATACAGTAAAAAAATATGGACAATTGTTTTAGTTGTAACTTTGCTATTCTTATTTTTTATGAGTAATATTACATTGATTTAAAAATTAAATTTAATTAATAATTTAATTTTTTTGATATTGACTTAAACAATTGTAAATTATATAATTATCATAAAGTTTTGCCGAATTCAAATTAAAAGGAAAGGAGAAATAATCTTATTAAGATTAAATATATATATGTTAGAATTAATTGATGTTTCGCTTAAAAGAGATAATAAAGAAATATTAGATAAAATAAATTTAAAACTAGATGAAGAAAAATTTTATGTAATCACCGGACCAAACGGAAGTGGGAAAAGTAGTTTAGCCAAAATAATTATGGGAATTGAAAAACCTACTGAAGGTAAGATAATTTTTAATGGAATTGACATTACTGATAAAAGTATAACAGAACGCTCTAAATTGGGAATTAGTTTTGCTTTTCAACAACCAGTAAATTTTAAAGGATTAACAGTTTATGATTTACTTGAAATAGCAATTGACAAAGAAATAACCAAAAAAGAAGCATGTGATATTTTATCAAAAGTTGGCATGTGTGCATTAAATTATATTGATCGAGAAGTTAATACCACTTTATCAGGTGGGGAATTAAAAAGAATTGAAATAGCTACTGTTATTGCCAAAAATCCTAAACTTGCAATTTTTGATGAACCAGAAGCCGGAATTGATCTATGGAGTTTTCAAAATCTAATTAGTGTTTTCAAACAATTAGAAAAAGACAATAAAGGAATTACGCTAGTTATATCACATCAAGAAAAAATTCTTAATATTGCCGATCAAATAATTTTATTGGAAAATGGAAAAATAAAAAAAATAGGCAGTAAAAATGTTATGTTAGACATTATTTTGAAAAAAGAATCTTGTTGTAAAGAGGTGAATATTTGTGAATAAGGATATATTAGCTAATATTATTGATAATGACATAAAGAAAGTTGATGCCTATAATATTAGAGAAAATGGTAAGAGCGTTGCTTGGAAAAATAATCCTTATATTAATATAATTCCTAAAAAAGATGGACAAGGAATTGATGTTTACGTAAAAGAAAATACTCTTTTTGGTATTGTTGATATTCCGGTTATTATTACAGATAGTGGTTTAAAAGAAGTTGTTTATAATGATTTTTATATTGGAAAAAACGCTAATATTATTATAGTTTCAGGATGTGGAATCCATAATAATGGTAAACACGAATCTATTCATGACGGTATTCATCGTTTTTTCTTAGAAGAAAATAGTAAAGTAAAATATATCGAAAAACATTATGGTGATGGTACTGGTAAAAAAAAATTTAATCCTATTACTGAAATAAATATGCAAAAAGGATCAAGCATGATTATGGAAACAAGTCAAATTAAAGGTGTTGATAATACTATCAGAATAACTAAAGCAACACTATTAGATGATACTACTTTAACCATTAATGAAAAATTATTAACTAATAGTAATCAGTCTGCTAAAACAGATTTTGAAATTAATTTGGATGGATATAACGCTAGTTGTCATGTCACTTCAAGATCTGTAGCCACTGATAATTCGTATCAAGAATTTAAGTCTAATATAGTAGGCAATAATAAATCGTTTGCTCATGTTGCCTGTGATGCAATTATAAAAGATAAAGCATCTGTTAAAGCAATCCCCGAAATTTACGCTAATGATATTGACGCTAATTTGATTCATGAAGCCGCTATTGGAAAAATAGCTGGTGCGCAGCTAATTAAATTAATGTCGTTAGGATTAACTTCTTCTGAAGCTGAAGAAACAATTATTAAAGGCTTTTTAAAATAAGTCTTTTATTTTTATATAAAAATTTAAAATAAAAATGATAAAAATTATATTTATGTGATATAATTGTTGTAGATTTGCTGGAATAGCTTAGTAGGTAGAGCAACGCATTCGTAACGCGTAGGTCGTAGGTTCGAATCCTATTTCCAGCACCAGATTGATACTAAACTCGAACTTTTCGAGATAATATAAAAACTACTTTCAAAATTAAATTGAAAGCAGTTTTATTAATTAAGAAACATATGTAAATGGTAAAACAAAATGTAGGAAATCAGTAAAATTAAATGTCGGGTTTTCTACATTTTTATTAATGCTTCAATTATCTTAATTATCCAATAAAAAAATTTATAATTCTCACTTTATGTCCTGTAAATAAATTAAAAAAATAGATATACTTATTTATGAAAGAAGAAAATTTTATAAATCAAGAGAAGATTGGAAAATATTTTTCCAAAAAGTGTAAGAGATGATATGGAAAATGTTCATTGTGATGGTACTATTAAAAAATTACAATTAAACATTCAAGAACAAATAAAATTGTATTTTCACCAATAAACAATTCATTATTGATGAAAACGATGGGGTGAAGAATTTACAATATTTATATAAAAATTATAAATTTGTTTAAACAAAATATAAAATTAATGATATAATTATTTTAGAGGCATAATGATAGCTTTAAAAATCGTTATCTTCGTTTAAGTTTTTCAAGGAGTATAATTATGAAGTTAAGATGGAAAAGAATTTTTGTGGTTTTAATGGTACTTATTTTAGTTATTAGTGCAATTGTTATTTTTAATATTATTCAAAAGGACGAATCATTTTATGATGATTTTGACACTAATAAAGAACCTAATACACCACCTATTGAAAAAAAATTACAAATTTTAGATTTAGATTCTAACAGTCGACCAATAGCTGTAATGATTAATAATCATAGAACTGCTCAACCATTGCAGACAGGATTAAATGATGCTTACTTGGTTTATGAAATAATAGTTGAAGGCGGCATAACTAGATTGTTAGCAGTATTTAAAGATGCTGATACTACGAGAATCGGAACGGTGAGAAGTTCTCGTCATTATTTTTTAGATTATGCTCAAGAAAACGATGCAATTTATGTTCATTTTGGATGGAGTCCTCAAGCAAGAGACGATATATATAATTTAGGAATTAATAATATTAATGGTATGGTTGATGGAAATGCTTTTTGGCGAGATGAGACTTTAAATGTCTCTACTGAACATACTGTTTATACTAGTATTGAAAAATTAGAAAATACAGCTATAAAAAAAGACTATCGGATGACAACTGAAAAAGCTAATTTATTAAATTATAGTGTTGATGAAATCGATTTATCTACTATGGATGGTGCGATTAGAGCTGATGAAATAGAAATTGAATATTCTAGTTATCAAACTAATAAATTTATTTATGATGAAACTAATAAAGTATATACTAAATATAGTAATGGAATAGAAAGAAAAGATTATATAACAGGTGAGAGTTTTACCGCTAAAAATATTATTACTTATCAAGTATCAAATTATAGTATGGATTCTAAAGGGCGCCAAGAAATTAATAACATTGGTTCTGGTAAAGGGTATTTTATTTCCAATGGCTATGCCGTTGCTATAACTTGGGAAAAACAATCGCCGACTAGTAAAACTATTTATAAATATTTAAATGGTGAAGAAATAGTTGTTAATGACGGCAGAACTTATATTCAAATTCAACCTGAAAATAGAAATATTTCTATTAACTAAAAGAGTAAAAATATTTACTCTTTTAATTTATTAAATTCATTTAAAGGAGAACTGATTTGTATGGATAGTTTAGAAAAAAGAAAAATTATTTTAGAACATTATCAACATCCTAAAAATAAAGGACTTATTGAGGATAATAGTTATTTTTGTTCTAATACGAGTAATGAAAGTTGCATTGATGAAGTTAATTTGATGGTTAAAATTGAAAACAAAAAAATAATTGACATTAAATTTGACGGTGAAGCATGTGCGATTTGTACTAGTAGTACTTCTATAATGATAGATACTTTGATAGGCAAAACAATCGATGAAGTTATTGAAATATATAATAATCTTGAAAACATGATTGAAAATAAACAATATGATAAAAGCAAATTAGGAAAAATAGTTGTATACGATGACATTGCTAAACAAGCAAATCGAAAAAAATGTGTATTATTACCTTGGTGGGGAATTAAAAAAATAATTGATAATATAGATAATAATTATTAAATTATCACAAAATGATAATTTTTTTTAAATTTTATTAATTTTAAAATTTGAGTACTGATTTTAATTATAAGATAATAAAAAAACATTAAATTTAATCATTAAAATAAAAAAAGTATTAATTTTTAATACTAGAAAATAAAAATTATATATTTGCTTCACTTTTTTATAAGTGTTATATTGGTTGCGAAAGGAGGTAAAATATGCTTAATCAATCTATTCTAGTTGGAAGAATTGCAAGAGAACCTGAAGTAAGGGAGACAGAAAGTGGAAATAAAGTTACCAATATAACACTTGCAGTACAAAGATCATATAAAAATATTGATGGTGAATATGATACTGATTTTATTTCTTGCGTTTTATGGAAAGGGATTGCTGAATCAACAGCTGAGTACTGTAAAAAAGGTGATCTAATTGGAATTCGTGGTAGAATTCAAACAAGAATTGTTGAATATCCAGAAGATATTAAAAGACAAATTATGGAAGTAGTTGCTGAACGTGTCACTTTTTTATCTAGCAAAAAACAAAATAATTAAATATTTTTATTTTTGCTATATTCTTCATAAAAAATATTATCTGGTCTCGTTCCGAAGATGCTGGCAATTTTTACGGCTACTTCATAATTTAGTCTCCTTTTCTTATTTTCAATTTGCCAATAAAAAGATTTACTAATTTTTAATTGATCAGCCATATATTGACAACTATAATTATTTTTTATACGATTTTCTTGTAATTTATTCATGATATCGCCTCCTATAGTTAATTATACATTAACTAGAAGTTATTTTCAAGATGTTTGTTAACAAAAAATTAAAAAAGTTGTAAATACTAAAATATATG
>CALVKL010000053.1 GCA_944332695.1 uncultured Bacilli bacterium | reverse complement strand
TCGTGGATTTTTTCCCATTTTGCGACTTTTTTTTAAAAGTTTTAAATTCCTATTGACTTTTAATAGTTAGTCACCTATAACATTATACAATAAAAAAAGACTTATTTCAAATCTTTTTTGTCATATATTATAATTTGCTCAGGAGATAAGTACACTTTCTCATTTAATCGATTTATATTATCAATTCCAACCGGTAAATTATTTAATAATTCGACAATCGTTTCGTTATTATTAACAACATAAATACCAATATTCTCTTTTGGAAGTTTTAATTTTTGACCGGGATATATATAATCATCGCTATCTAGTCCATTTATTAGTTCTATCGTTTTAACATCTACATTATACTTCCTTGAAATTTCATATAAATTATCTCCTTTTTTTACTACGTATGTTTCATAAATACTATCTTGTTTAGGAATAACTATTAGTTGACCGGGATATATATTATCTAACTGGCCATTTAATTCAATTAATTCTTCCATATCAATATTTAATTTTTTTGAAACATCCTCTAATGTTTCATTATTTGAAACCTCATATACACTATACATATTACACCTCATTATAATATATTCATAAAAACAAAAAAAGCGCTTAAACTAACGCTGTTTTTATTTCAACTACATTTTTTGCTTGTAATCCTTTATCTGTTCTTACCAATTCGAATTCAACATACTGTCCTTCAACTAAAGTTTTGAAACCTGGTGATAGAATAGATGAATAATGTACAAAGATATCTTCATTATCTTTATATTCAATAAATCCAAAACCTTTTTCATTATTGAACCATTTCACTTTACCTTTCACAATTTCAAATCTCCCTTCTAGTAATTGCCTTACATTTTTATTATAAATTAGCATAATAACAAATTCAAGAAAATTAAACATTCAAAGTTCGACAAATTTCGACATTAGTAAATATTAAAACATACATAAACTGTATGTTAAACTAAAACACTCTTAACTAAAACAACGTTTTTTGCTTGTAGCCCTTTATCTGTTTCCACTAAATCAAAATTAACTATATCGCCATTATTTAATGTTTTATATCCTTTTAAAATTATTGATGAATAATGAACAAAAATATCCATTCCATCTTTATATTCAATAAATCCAAAACCCTTTTTATCATTAAACCATTTGACTTTACCTTGCACTAATAAGCACTCCCTTTCTATATAGCAACTTTTATATTATCATAATTTTTGTACACTATTAGCTTATGATGTTTAAAAAGCTTTTTTTGTTGACCAAAAAAATATATTAACATAATTATTTGTTTATGAAATAAAATTCAATCAATTCTAATTATTTTTAGAGCTTATATTTGTCTATTTTGCTTTTACTATGATATTTTATTTATGAGGTAGAAAAATGAAAAAAGTTGTAATAGATAAAACGATAAAATTAATTAAAGAAAATGGTAATTACACTGATGAAAAACTAGCTGAAATAAAATATGGTTTAGAAGGATTATATTTAACAATTTCTAAATTAATTATTATTGCTTTGTTGGCTTGGTTATTAGGAATATTTAAAGAAGTTGTAATATTTTTAATTATTTATAATGTAATTAGAACAACATCTTTTGGATTACATGCCACAAAAAGTTGGATTTGTTTGTTAAGTTCAACAATTATTTTTATTGGATTTCCTATCATATGTAAATATTTAATTTTTAATAATTATATTAAATTAATAATCGGTTTAATCCTAATCTTGTTTATATATATGAATTCTCCTGCAGATACTCATAAAAGACCCATTGTAAATCCTAAAAGAAGATTATTTTTTAAATATAGTTCTACTTTTATTGCAATAATTTTTGTATATTGTTCAATTTTATTAAATGATAATTTTTTAAGTAATTGTTTTATTTTATCCTTGTTAGTCCAATCTTTTATGATTTCACCAACAGTTTATAAAATTTTCAAATTACCTTACAATAATTATATAAATTATTTAGCAAATAATAATATTTAGATATACTGTTGTATATTTAGATATAAAAGATAAAAGGAGGGTAGTAATATGACTTTTTTAGCTTCTTTATTAGCAACTGTTGGTTCATTTTTAGCAACAATGGGTAGTCAAGCATGTATCGTTGTTGTGGTTGACGAACCAGAATGTCCAAAAAGTTTAATTAAATAAAAATGTAGAATTTAATCTACATTTTTATTTTTATCATTTGTGTAAATATATTATTAGTTATACTTATCTCATTGGATATTCTGGAATTATTATCAACAATTTTTTTAAGTAAACTTAGTCCATAACCATGATTTTTTCCTTTAGTAGTATATCCTTTTTTGTATATATTATTTAAATCTATATTACTTTTGAATCTATTTGAAACTTCTATAATAAAATATTCATCGGTATACATTGAAATCATAATTTCTTTATTTTTTTCGTCTATTTTAGAGGTTTCCTCTATTGCGTTATCTATAATTATTCCAACAATTCTACAAATATCATAATTCATTTTAGGTGAGATATCTGAAAAATTTATTTTTCTAACTTGTTTGCTAATATTTAAAATTGAATTTATATTGTTTTCCTTCATTAATAGCATTTTTTGATATATTAATCCTTGTAAACCACCGGAAGGAATGCGTTTAGCATTATTATAAATAATCTCATCATCTTCTCTTTTTTCTTTTATTATTTCATTAATATATTCTATTACATTTTTATTGTTTTTTTCCATCATCGATTTTATAACTAATAACTGATTCTTATTTTCATGATTATTAATTCTCTGATAATCTAACATTTTTTCATATTCGTTTAAGCTTGATAATAAAAGTTTGTTTTCATTTGCATATAAAATATTCCTATTTTTTTCTCTAATAAAAATTATAAATATTATTGAATATATTATTATAAATATGGTGTTGATAAATAAAATCGTGATATTATTTTTAGTTATATAATTAGAAGTTAAAAAGAAGTTTAAAGACACGACAAATATTAATAAAACTAAATACGTATATCCTTTATTTAAACTATCTAACATCTTTAATATTTTTTGAATAGGTCCTTTAATAAAACTTAAATCATACATAAATATTGCCGTTAAAGATATAACTAAATTAATTGAAATTAAAAATATAAAATTAGATTGAGAAATTTCAAGTAAATTAATTGAAAAAAGCGAAAAAACAAACATATAGAAAAATTCTGATATAAATAGGAGCAATTGTTCTAAAAAAACCACTATAAAACTTTTATATAATTTTATTTTAAAAATAAAAATTGAGAAAAAACTTAGCAAAATTGTAGTTGTTAAAAATCTAATAAATGAACCGACAAACATATAGTTCAGTAAACAAAACGCCATCAATAAAAAAAGAGCAATACAATTTAAAAAATTCCATTCAAATTTTTGATTAATAATTTTTGATTGAAGATATATAACTGTAAAAACCGTTATAAAACACGGGAAAAAATAAATTTTAATAGCTTCTAACATTTTCGAACTGCTTCTTTCTTGTAGTTATCAGACACTAAATAGATAGTCTCATCATTATCAAATAATATACATTTATTTTTTTTATCAACTTTAATAATTCTTTCTTCATTAACTAAACAAGCACGATGACTATAAACTAATGAACCTTCGGCCATTTCATATAATTCTGCCAATGTTTTCCCAACTTTATAAACTCTATTTGGCGTTTTAATTAAACATTTTCTTTCAACATTATCATGAGTTATATATAAAATATCCTTCAGAGGAATAATATAAATAGCATTATTGTCTACAAATTTAATAACTTTTTTCTTTCCAATATAAGATAACGATTTTACGGTAGCTTCTTTAACTCGTTTTTCAAAGTCGTCGAATTTACATATAAAAGTTAAAATCATAAGTTGATCTTTAATAATTGTTGTTCCTAATTCTTCATGAGCTGTTATAAAAATAATAATACTTTCTAAATCTGTTTTTCTAATTTTTCTTGCTACATCAATACCAGATGCTGATTTTGTTTCAATATCTAAAAAATATATTTTATTTATTAATTGTTCATCAGATATTTTATTAAATTCATCATCATAATCATTAAAAACATAAGTTTTATATTCAAATTTATTAGTCATCATTATTTTATTTATTATCGTTTCAACTTGTTTTGTTATTTCCTTTGCATCATCAACCACTATAAAATTGATCATAATACCTACCTCCGTATAGTTTGCACTATGTTAATAATTTTACCATAATATAACAAAATATGCAATTATTTTCAAGAAAAAAGAACTAATTTTTAAAATTAATTAGTTCGATTAAAATAAAATAAATATTTGGTTTATTAATAAGCAGATAATAATACCAATAATCGTTGGCAACAACATTGCAAAAAACATCCATTTGTAGCTGTTAGTTTCTTTTTTTATTGTTAAACAAGTCGTTGAACAAGGAAAGTGACAAAGGGAAAATACAAGCATGCAAATTGAAGTTTTTATAGTCCACCCATTAGCTACTAAAACTTGTTTTAAACTTTCTAAGCTTTCAAATTCAACAATTTGACCAGTTGATAAATAAATCATCAACATTATAGGTATTACTATTTCATTAGCTGGAAAACCTAAAATAAATGATAGTAAAATGACACCATCTAAACCAATTAACCTAGCAAATGGTTCTAAAAAATCAGCAATATAGTTTAAAAGCGATAAATCATTAATGTTAATATTACCCAAAATCCAAATCAAAGCGCCTGCAGGAACTGCTATTATAACCGCTCGCCCTAAAACAAATAAAGTCCTATCTAGAATTGATCTAATAATAATACTTCCAACCTGTGGCTTTCGATAAGGTGGTAGTTCTAAAGTAAAGGAAGAAGGAATTCCTTTTAATATTGTTTTAGATAAAATGTAGGATGTTAAAAATGTTAACAAAACACCTAATAAAATGACAATAGTCAAAATTAAAACATTTAAGAAGCTATTAGAATTAATTCCCACAAAAAATATAGTTATTATTGTAATCATAGTTGGAAATCTTCCATTACAAGGTACAAAAACATTCGTTAAAATTGCTATTAATCTTTCTCTTGGGGAATCTATAATTCTTGCACCACATACCCCAACTGCATTACATCCAAATCCCATACACATTGTTAATGCTTGTTTGCCACACGCACAACATTTTTTAAAAACACCATCTAAATTAAAAGCTATTCGAGGTAAAAAGCCTAAATCTTCAAGTAAAGTAAATAATGGAAAAAATATTGCCATTGGAGGTAACATAACTGCTATTACCCAAGTTAAAACTCGATATATTCCTGATATTAAAATATCAATTACCCAATTAGGGCTATTTATAAATATTAAAAATTTTTCTAAGTATGTTTCCATATAAGCAAATAAATCAAAAAGAATTTCAGACGGATAATTAGCACCTTTAATAGTTAACCAAAAAATACAAAATAACATTATTATCATAATAGGAATTCCCCATATTTTGCTAGTTATTATCTTATCTATCTTTTGATCTTTATGGTTGTAATTTTCATTTTCAAATATAACAACCTTTTTACTTATCTCTTCCGCCTTTTTTATAATACTATTTGTTATTTCTTCTTTAATATCTAATTTATCGGCAAGAATTTTTTTAATGTTATTATCTTCTAGTAGATCTAAGTCTAAATAAATTTTAATTTTTTCATATAAATTTAAATCAAAATTTATTAAATTAAGAGCTACCCATCGTGGATTAAGATCTTTAACTTTATCCTTTAAATAAACAGATAACTCATCGATAGTTTGCTGTAAATTCAAATTATAACAAACTTGATATGCATTAAAATTTTTATTTTCTAATTGATTTAATAACTTATCTAAACCATCTTTATTTCGTGCACTCATTCCAATAACAGGAACACCTAATATATTTTCTAATTGATTTAAATCAATTTTTATTTTTTTCTTTTTTGCTTCATCTATTAAATTAACACATATTATTACTTTGTTTGTTATTTCAAGTGTTTGTAATACTAAATTAAGATTTCTTTCTAAACAAACCGCATCACAAACTACTATGATTAAATCGTATTTTTCAAAACAAATAAAATTTCTGGCAACTTCTTCTTCTTGCGAATGAGCATTCAAAGAATAAGTTCCAGGTAAGTCATAAATTTCATAATCAATATCATTATAGCTAAATTGGCCCTTAGTATTGCTAACTGTCTTCCCAGGCCAATTGCCAGTATGTTGATGAAGACCAGTTAAAGCGTTAAATAATGTGCTTTTCCCAACATTAGGATTTCCAACTAATGCAATCGTCTTCATAGCAATTCAACCTCGATATTTTGACTATCTTCTTTTCTAATGGCAATTAAAGCTCCTCTTATCATATAAGCTAAAGGGCCATTAAATGGGCTTCTTAAAACACATTCCACACATGTTCCCTCAATTAAACCTAAATCTAGTAACCTTCTTTTTATGTTTTCTTTTGCCTGCATATTTTTTATAATAGCTTTATTTCCTATTTTCATATCGCTTAAAAACATACATCATTTCCCTTTCATAATAGTTAAAAAGTTTAACTATCATATTGTATGCAATTTCGAAAAAATAGGTTTAAAAAAGATTAGTTCTTTTGAACTGAACCCCAAAAGTTGGACAGTTTATAATTAGTTTCTAATTAGAGGATTGTAACCTGTAATTTACAGGGGAC
>CALVKL010000052.1 GCA_944332695.1 uncultured Bacilli bacterium | reverse complement strand
TTATATAAAAAACATCTTTAAAAGCATCTTCATATTTATATGTCTTAAATAATTTTATTTCATTAGGATTTATTTTAAGTCCTAATTCTTCTTCTATTTCTTCAATTATAGCTTCCATACTAGTTTGTCCAGATTTTACATGACCACCTGTTGTTGCCCAAACATTATTTTTCCTTTTAGAAGTCATTTGAAACAAAAATTATCCATTGGTATTTTCTATAAAAACTAACACCACTATTATATATCTATTATTTGGAACTTTTAATTTAGTTCCTTTCTCTCTAAATAATTTTTCACCAGTTAGTTTTTTGTTTTCATCATATAAATCTGTATACTCACCATATTTTCCACTATTAATCATAATATCTTCGACTTTTTTAATATGTTCTTTTAAATCAACTCCTATAGATTTATATTGTGTCTCTAATAATTTTATTTTAAAACCTTTTTCCATAACTCTTAGCATTTCTATTCCACATTCTGCTATTTCTAAATTTCCCTTAGTTCCATTTAAAAAATTTTTTAAAAATTCTTTAGTATATCCATAAATTCCCATAACTCTATAAGCATTATTTGTATTATATTTATATGGTATAGGTGATCGTGAAAAATACATTGCATAATTATTTATATCTGTAACTACCTTTACGACGTTACTATCCAAAAATTCTTCTTTTGTAGAAATTTTACTTTTTAATCCTACATATTCTAAATTTTCATCATTAACAAAAGCATCTATTATTTGTTTAATTGCCATTGGTTCAATTAATGGTTCATCGCCTTGAATATTTATATATATATCTCCATCTAATAATTGTGATTCAATAGCAATTTTTTGTGCAGCTGTAGTTTCATTAGTTAAATTACAAATACATGGTATTTCGTATTTATCACAACAATCTTTAATTTCTTGATCTGATGTTACAACATATATTTCATCAAGTTCTTTTACTTTTCTTGCTTGCTTGTAAACCCAATAAATCATTGGCTTATTTAATATTAGTACTAAAGCTTTACCAGGAAAACGTGAACTAGCCATCCGTGAAGGAATCATACCTATAACTTTTTTCATTTTATATTCTCCTAACTTTCTTCATTATTTTTTCAACATCATCATTTTGTTTGGAATTATCAGTCATATGCATAATTATGTCATAATAATAATCTGTAATTAAATATTTAAATTCATCTCTAATTGCTTTTTTCAATTCCATCGTTACTTTTGATTGAGACAAACCTGTTAAAGGCTTAACTCTAAAACGAGGATTAGTCATTTTAATTTTTAACACTTTTATTGGAAATTCAGTTAAATTATATTGATTCTTTTGTAACGAAGACATCATTTTGCAATACTTTATATCTAATTTTTCTAATCTTATATCATCAGTACTATAAACATCATAAATAAATTTTTTAAAACTATCTCGTGTAATTGCCACTAAAACATGATAAATAATCAGTATTAATTTGATTAGTAATTTCTAAAGCTTTTATATAATTTTGTGATGTATTAATAATTATTTTTGAATGCTTATTCTTACAAGCATTAAGAACTTTTTTTGTATATTTACTTATTTTTTTCTCACTATTTAATAATGTCTCAACTAAATTAATTGAAATTAAATACTCTTCTTGCACAACATCACATCCTCAAATAAATTAAAACTAATATTTATTAAGAATCTTATATAATTAATTTTTGTTGTATTTTATCATTCAAATATACTTTAATTAAATAATAGTTATCAAACTATCAAATTATTGTTTCAATAATTTGAAGTTGCTCCAAATATAATATTTTTTCGCGTAAAAAAGCCCTGAAACTTAAAATACTAGGATCTACAATCTTTAAAAATTCCTAGAAGTTTAACAATTTAGGAATGGTAATTAATTTTGCATTATTTATAATCTATAAACGTCTCATCTTAACCGCGCCCTTTATTTAAATAATTTACATTAGCAATATAATAAATCAATATTATATAGAATTGTCTTAAATCAACCAATCTTTACAATTTAATTCTATTTATTTACAATAGTTTATGATATAATTAAAAAATTAAGTCTTAATGACTTAATTCATATATTTATTTATAATAGTAATAACTTCTTTAACTTCATTTAATAATAAATTAAAATTATTTTGGATATAAGTTGTATTATTTTCTTTACTCTTTAACTCTTGCTGTAAAGCAATATCTGCTAATTTATTAAATCCTAAATATCTACTATCACTTTTCAAAGAATGCACTAATATTGCATAATTAGCTAAATCATTTTGATTCTTATAATTATTTAAATTATTAATTTTATCTTTTATCGTTCCCATAAATTCTTTAAGTAAATCATTATAAGTATTAATGTCTCCTAATAATTCTAAAGATTTATTAATATCAACATTATTAGCTTTTAAATATTCGATATTACCTTTAAAAGAATTAGTATTTAGTACATCAGTTATTACGCTATTAAATACATTTTTATCAATTGGTTTAGAAACGTACCCATCAAAACCACTATTTAAATATTTTTCTTTAGCTCCTTCAACAGCATCAGCTGTCAAAGCAATTACTTTAGTATTAAAATTAGGAATCTGTTTTAACTTACCTAATAATTGAACACCATCCATCTCAGGCATCATAATATCAGCAAATATTAAATCGTATTTTTTACCACTATTAATTAAATTTAAACATTCCATGCCACTTAAACAAGATTCAATTATAAAGTTATAAGGTTTTAAAAAATTAATTGTAATCATAATATTAACTTTATTATCATCAACTATTAATACTCTTTTGTTAGTATAATTACTTAATTTATCACTGTTTTCTTTAACTTCACTAAATGGTAAATTCAATGAATCATCAACAGCAATATATTTTCTTAAAATTCGATATAATTCTGTTTTTTCAATTGGTTTAGCTAAGTAATCATCAAAACCATCTTTTAAGTATTGTTCTTTCATACCATTTATTGCATTAGCCGTTAATACAACAATTGGTGTATCAAAACCAGATATTCCTTTTAATCTAGTTAACACTTCAGTTCCTCGCATCTTTGGCATCATATCATCTAACAAAATCAAATCATACTTATTACCACTATTAATTAAATTCAAACATTCCATGCCACTTTCAGCTGTAGTAATAATTGGATTATATTTAACTAATAATTTTTGAGCAACTTTTAAATTTAACTTATTATCATCGACAATTAAAATCTTTTTATTTGTTAAATCTAGATTAAAATCATCAACTTCTTCCTTTTCTGGCTCAATTTTAGCTAGAGATACTCTTTGATCAATGGCCACTTTAAATTCTGAGCCTTCATTATAAACACTATTAACTACTATTTTACCATTCATCATTTCAACTAATTGTTTAGTAATAGCTAAACCTAAACCAGTACCTTCAATCGTTGTATTTCTATTTTCATCAACTCTTTCAAATTTATTGAACAACTTACCAATATCTTCTTGCTTAATTCCACGTCCACTATCTTTTACTGATATAATCAAACGACAAATGTCATTATTTTTAACACATTTAACATCTAAACTAACAAATCCATTATTAGTATACTTAACAGCATTAGTCAATAGATTAATTATTATCTTTTTTACATTAGTATGATCCCCATATAAAACTAAAGGTAAATCTTCTGCTATATTAACTTTAAAATCTAATGGCTTATCTCCGATTCTAGCCTGGATAAGTTTTATTACATCATTGAACAGTTTTCTTGAACTATAATCTGTTTCTACTAGTTCCAATTTACCTGCTTCAATCTTAGAAATATCCAAAATACTATTGACTATTTCTAGCAAAGTTTTAGAAGCACTAACAACATCACTTGCATTTTCTTTAGCTTCTTCTAAACTATCAGAATTAACAATACATTCCGAAAAACCAACTATTGCATTTAAAGGCGTTCTAATCTCATGTGACATGCTGGATAAAAAATCCGACTTGGCACGATTGGCTTTTTCAGCTGTATCTTTAGCTAAATTTAAATAATTTATCATTTTAATATCTGGATTTTCGATTGTAAAATACATCATTAGCATAATATATGATTCTAATGCCGTAACCATCAATAACTGCGGATTTGTAAATTGAATAAAAGAAACAATTACACCTAATATAATGAACGCTAAAAGAGGCAAATATTTTTTGTTTTTTAATTTTTTATAATGTGTTATCATAACAATTAGCATTACCAAAACAATTATACCCGTAAAAACATATGTTATATTAACCGCACTTCCTGATGCATAAATAGCTGTATCAGTTTTAATATGCTCAATTGGTAAAGTTGCAATAACGATAGAAGCAATCAGAAATAAAAACGTCGTTATTTTTATTAATCTAGTCCGAAAATTTTTATATGTGTCACAACTTATTATTAAAACGTAATACATAAATAAAATTGCCCAACCAATTAAAAACACCATATAAGTTTTAACGACAACGTCTCTAAGCACTATTGCTGAATTACTAATAGAACATACAATAGAACACCCTAACTCAAGCAATAAACCAAGCAAATTAACAATTATTAAATATCCATATAATGTTGTTTCATAATTTTTTACTCTTTTTTTAGTAAAATAAACTAAATTTATCAATATACTTACACATAACCCACTTATAATAAAACCAATGCCCATAAGAAACCCTCCATATTATACAATTTCATTATATCACAATTAATAAAAAAAAGTAAAAGTTATTATTTTAAAACTTTTACTTTTTCTTCATTTATATATGGTTTTAATTTGATTTCGGATCCTTCATAAATAGGCAAAACACATTTTTCTGTTATTCCTTCTGCAATTAATGCTTGATAATTGCGTTTTTCTGATTTGTTCCCGATAAATCCTTCATCAAAACTTCTTACACGATAGAATATTTTATTAGCTAATTCATCACCAAATTTATTAATAATTCTTTGTTTAACACTCATAAGAATTTTTTCTTTATTTTGAGTAGCTGTTGGCATAAATTCAAGGTGAATAACAACTGAATCTCCAAAATTTACTACTTCATATGATAAAATATGTTTTGTGTCTTTTTCAACTTCCAAACCAATTTGGAAAAGCGGCACTTTTGTTCCATCATCTAAAACAAATTCGTCACCAACTCTTCCTAAGATATTAACTGTTCCATATTTTTCAATGTAAGCATATGCATTACAATTATTCCAAATTTCTCCATCATTATCAATGAGTTTGCTTTTTTTAGTAGCATCTGGATTATTTTTGTATTCTTTCATTTGTGTTGGTGTTTTGACGCCCAAGACACCTACACTTCCCCTAGGTAATTTATTACCATTTTCATCAAAAACAGCCATTTGAACCATTGCATATTTTTTTAACTCACACCTTGAACCAGTCAACTTATACTTAGGATGTAGACTTTGTAAAGAACGATATGGTGTAAAAAACATTCCACCTCTTTCTGTGTCTCCTCCACCAATTGATAATGGGACTGGTGCTAATGGACGTGGTAATTTACCAACACCACATTTTGCTTTTCTTAACATTTTATTTATAAATTTTTCTTCACCTTTAGAAGTTGGCTCACCTACCGATGTAAGCATCATCATATAAGGCATTGTAAAATTTTTAAAACGAGGATCTTTGTATATTTTTTTAGCTGCATCAACCAACATATTTCTTGGAACAGAAATATAATTAGGCTTGTTTATTGCTAAACTATACAAAAGAAATTCTCTTTGATAAATTGGTTCTAAAGCAACAGTGCATCCTTTATATAACACATCTGACATACTAGAAATAAGCGATGTGTTAGAAAAAGTAGGAATAATCATTTCACCAACCAAATCATTCATTTGTGGTAGTCCAGATAAATCAGGGTCTTGAAAACGTCCGATTGTTACTAAACTACGATTTCTATGAATTATCGCTTTAGGTTTATTACTAGTAGTTCCACCACTATATGTAACTAAAAATTCTGCATCAATATCACCAATAGGATAATCAGTAATTGCTTTAATTTGGTTATCAACTTTACTTAAAAATTCTTGTTTTGATATAATTCTTTGATCTTTTTGTCTATATAATTCCACTTTGTTTTCAAAATCGTAAAAATCTTTATCTAACTCAATGTATGGATCTTTACCATTTTTTAAAGAATCCGTTAAAGAGAACATAACAATTTCATTTATTTTTGATTTATCAATTGATTCTTTAATTTTACTATATTGGTCATCACCACAAATAATAAAATCAGTATCACATCCATTAATAATTTCCGTTACATAATCTTTTTCAAAAGCACCAAAAGAATTCATCTTTGCCTCTAATAAATTAATTGCCATCATTGTATAAATAAATTCTGGACTTGGAGACATGCAAACAGGTACTTCAACACCTTTAGCAACACCTTTTTCACTAAGAGCCAATGCATATTTAGATGCATTTTCAAACATTTCCCTATAAGTAATTTTAGTTCCTCGGTAAAAAAGAGCAGTTGCATCTAAATTATTCTTATTCCGCTCAAACAAATCACGTACCCAAGCTCTATTATGATTTACTTCAACATCAACTAGACCCTTTTTAGCTTTATCAGATAGTTCATCAAGATTTATATCAAACATATCTTTTAAAACTTGTTTCGTATAATCATATTCGGTTAAACAATTAATCATAAATTCCCCCTTTTAATAATTATCGACGTTATTCTAACACAAACTAAAAATATTGTCAATTTTCTGTTTGAAACAGTAAAAAAAAAGCTTAAAATTTCTAAACTCTGTTTA
>CALVKL010000051.1 GCA_944332695.1 uncultured Bacilli bacterium | reverse complement strand
TCCATATGGTGTAATACATAACTGAATATAATTATATCATAATAATCTTTAAAATCATATTCCATAAAATCATTATTAACTAAAGTTATATTGTTTCTTCCTGTAAAACTTCTAGTTTGTGCTACTGCTATCATATCACTACTTATATCTAATCCTGTTAGGTTACAATCTATGTATTTATTATCTAATTTTTGTAAAATTTTTCCTGTTCCGCAACCTATATCTGCAATTTTTAAACCATTACCTGCTGAAAACATTACTTCTTCTGTTATTGGATTTTTTACACCATAATATGTAACATATTCTGCCTTTTGATCCCATTTCTTTGCTATTTCACTATTAAATACTTTTTCTACTCCTTTTCCCTCTATACTAGTATTTAACCATTTTATTAAATTTTCTATTAATCCGATATTATCTCTGACTAAAAATTCACATTCTCCGCCATATATAAAATGATTAATGCATAATTTAATATTTTCATAGGCTTGTTCAATATTATCGTTCACTATTACATAATCAAAATTTTTAGCTGTTTCTAAATTTTGAATGTCATTTTTTATTCTTTCTTCTGAACGGTCTTTTCTTCTGTTGATTAATGATTTTGCTGTTGGTGGAATTATTAATATCATGCAAGTATTAGAATTTCTTCCTTTCATTTCAAGTGCTCTATCAGGTGTTATTTGAAATATTACATTTTTCATAGTTTGAATATTGTCCATATCTTCTTCTAAACTACCGTAATAATTACCACCATATTCTTTGACATTAAACATTTCTTGTGCTTTTACCTTTTGTAAAAATGTTGCTTTATCATAAAAATAATAATCGAAATCATCTTTTTCACCTTCACGTGGTTTCCTTGTTGTACATGTTGTAAATTTTTTAAAGTTATTATCTTTTAAGATCATTTCTGTTAATGTTCCCTTCCCAGCTCCGCTAGGTCCACTAAAAACTATATTCATAAATATATCTCCCCCTTGAATTGCCTTGTATTATAGCATAAATTCCATTTTTTTCTAAACAAAAAACAACTATTTGTTAGTTGCTTTTCAAATCTATTTTAATTTCTTCGATGATATGTCCTATATTACCTTCACCCGCATATCTATTCATATCAAAGAAATTATCGTTAACACTCACCCATTCTAGTTTATTTACTTCTTCAATTAGTTCTACTTCATTTTTTAATATTCCATAATAAACTTCTAATTCTTTATTCCATTTAGTATAAGTAAGGTTCATAAAATGAATTAAATCTATATCATTTTTCTTGATATTAGTTTCTTCTTCTAATTCTCTATATGCTTCATTTAATCCATCATTTTCTTTTTCTATTTTTCCACCTACTAAGTTATACATTCCCATATATGGTTCTTTTGTTCTTTTACACATCAATGTATTTTCTAATTTATTATCAAATACTACAATAACATTCATTTTTTTCATTGTACTTCCTCCATAATAATTATATCATTATATAATCAATGATTCAATAAACTCATTGTTAAAATTTACCTATATTTTTGTTATTATACGTACTATGATTCCATAATACATTTTATAGTTTATTTGAAATAAATTGTTAGTATTTCTAATATATTTTGAATTCATTACTATGTAGTCATAATATTAGAAATAGACGCTACACTTCTAATATTATTGATATTATTACCATATATAACATTTAAACTATCCATATCCATTAAAACCGTACTATTCGCACTACTACTATAAGCTTTAATATTTATTGGTATTAATAATAATAAAATTAAAACTAACTTTTTCACATCATCACCTATAAAATGGTATGAAAAAAAGTCTAAAAATAGACTTTATTAAAAATTATATTTCTTTTTTCCACAAACCGTGTAAATTACAATAAGCGTAGATTGTATAGTTATCTTCATAATCAAAAATAACTTTTGGTTCATCATTTGGTTTTAAATCATATCTAATAATTTTATTGCCTTTAATTAAAACAATAAACATAATATAATGCTCTTGAGTCATTGGATGCAAAACATCTCCAACACTAACTTCTATTTTCCCATCTTTAATATTACAACTTGGAATATGTTTTTCCAAACTAGCTTCAACAGTATTAGCATTTAACAATTCCATATTCTTTCCACAGCATTTGATATTTTTTTCATTACCATCAATTAGTTCAATAACATTACCACAAACTTCACACTTATAAAAATTCATAACTATCTCCTTTTTTATTTGTTTGTTTTTTTTAATTCTTTTTTAGCTAGTTTTAAATCTAACTTTGCTTTAATAGAATCGATATTAATATTTCCAAGGACTGCTTTAGCTTTAGGAAAAGCTTTCATTAATCTTCTAGTCCAAACTGATTTAATAAGCAATGCTTCTTTAACTTTCTTTGTTATTTCCTCTGTATTATCCTTTTTTAAAAATGATATTGCCGTATCTTTAAAACTACTAATAATTCTTAAAGATAAAATTAAATCTATTGTAAAAATAATAGCTAAAACAATAGCAATAATATTTAAGACTTTATCGTTAGCCAAATCAAATAAAAATTTAAGACAAGGATTAATACCATAAATAGTTAAACACCCTAACAAACCAAAAGGAACTAAAGTTTCTAAACAAATTCGTCCATTAATGTTAAATTTATAATTTGAATAGTCCCACCATCTAGCTTTAAATAGTTTTTCCATCAAATAGCTAGTAAAATATTCTAATATTGCAAATAAAAACATTGACATTACAAATAATATAATTATGCTATCTTTATGACTAGTTAAAGTAAGCGTAGCTGCTAATCCACCAACACCATAAATTGGACAATAGGGACCAATCAAAAAACCGCGGTTCACAAATTTTTTATTTCCCATATAACTAACTATAACTTCCATTAACCATCCTAAAAAAGAATAACATATAAACAATAAAAACAAATTACTTAAATTCATAAAACTTACCTCAATAGTCATTATAACATGAAAACAAAAATCAAACAACTTTAGCACTCCTTATTGACAAGTGCTAAAAAATGTGTTATAATTGTTTTCGTTGATTAGAAAATCAACTAAAAAGGAGGGATAAAATGAATCCATACCAAGAAAATTTGGAAAATGTGTTAGAAAAATATGGTCGTGATATCACCCAGGCAGTAAAAGATAATAAAATAGACCCGGTTATAGGTCGCGACGAAGAAATAAGAAGTATAACTAGAATTTTATCCAGAAAAACCAAAAACAATCCTGTTTTAATCGGTGAACCCGGTGTTGGTAAAACTGCGATTGTTGAAGGATTAGCTACTCGTATTGTTAAAGGAGATGTTCCTAACAGTTTAAAAAATAAAAAAATTTGGGAACTAGATATGGGAGCTTTAATAGCTGGTGCTAAATATCGTGGTGAATTTGAAGAACGATTAAAAGCTGTTTTAAAAGAAATCAAAGATTCTGATGGTGAAATCATTATGTTTATCGATGAAATTCATATGATAGTAGGTGCTGGAGCAATAGAAGGTGCTATGGATGCAGGAAATATGTTAAAGCCAATGCTAGCTCGTGGTGAAATACACTGTATTGGTGCTACTACTTTAAATGAATATCGTAAGTATATTGAAAAAGATGGCGCCTTAGAAAGAAGATTCCAAAAAATACTTGTTAATCAACCGAATGTTTTAGATACAATTACAATTTTAAGAGGATTAAAACCAAAGTTAGAAGTATATCATGGCGTTAATATTAAGGATAAAGCTTTAATAGCTGCTGCTACTTTGTCTGATCGCTATATTACTGATCGTTTCTTACCTGATAAAGCAATTGATTTAATTGATGAAGCTTGTGCTACTATTAAAGTTCAAATGGAATCTGTTCCAACTGAATTAGATAGTTTGACTAGAAATATTATGCAATTACAAATTGAAAAAGAAGCTTTAAAAAAAGAAAAAGATGAAATTTCTAAACATCGAAAAGAAGAAATTGATAATCAAATTCCCGAATTAAAAATTAAAGAAGAAGTTTTAAGAAAGAATTGGGAAGAAGAAAAAAATATAAATAATTTAATTAATAAGAAAAAAGAAGAAATCGATAATTGTAAGCATAAATTAGATAAAGCGGAAAACGAATATGATCTAGAAACAGCCGCTAAACTAAGACACGGCATCTTACCTCAATTAGAAAAAGAACTAAACGAATTAAAAAGTAAAAATAAATCAGAAATATTAAGTGATACTGTTGATGATAATGACATTGCTAAAATTATTTCTAAATGGACAAATATTCCAATTAGTAAATTAATTGATAGTGAAAAAGACAAATTATTAAAATTAAATGATAATATGAAAAACAGAGTTAAAGGCCAAGATGATGCTATCAAATTAGTTAGTGAAGCAATAATTAGAGCAAGAGCTGGTATTAAAGATCCCAATAAACCAATTGGATCATTTATCTTTTTAGGTCCAACTGGCGTTGGAAAGACTGAAGTTGCTAGAACTTTAGCTTATGAATTATTTGATGATGAGCGTCATATGATTAGAATCGATATGAGTGAATATATGGAAAGTCATTCGGTAGCTAGATTAATTGGTTCGCCTCCAGGATATGTAGGATATGATGATGGCGGACAATTAACTGAAGCAGTAAGAAGAAATCCATATAGTATTGTCTTGTTTGATGAAATAGAAAAAGCTCACAAAGATGTTTTTAATATTTTATTACAAATACTTGATGATGGAAGAATAACAGATTCTCAAGGCCGAACAGTAGATTTCAAAAATACAATTATTATTATGACATCTAATTTAGGAAGTGAATATATTTTAGATAATCTGGATAACGCTAACCAATTAGTTATCGATGAATTAAGAAAAACTTTTAAACCAGAATTTATTAATCGTATTGATGAAATTATTGTCTTTAATGCCTTAACAAAAGATGTAATATATGAAATATTAGATAAAATTATTCATGACATCGAAAAAAGATTATCAGACAAAAAATTAAATATTATCTTAACTGATGAAGCAAAGAAATATATTGTAGATAACTCTTATGACGAAAAATATGGAGCAAGACCGATAAAAAGATTTGTTACCAAAACTGTGGAAAATTTAATCGCTAATGAAATTATCAACAATGACATTAAATATAATTCAAATATTACAATTGATGTAAATGATAATTTATATATAAAAAAAATAGATTAATCAATCTATTTTTTTCATATACTCTAATGTTTTAATAATTGCTAATTTACCATAAGGATACATCAATGTTCCTTGTAAATACGCAATATATGGTTCTCTGATTGGACCATCACAAGACAATTCAATGGAAGATCCTTGAGTAAATGTACCCGCTGCCATAATAACTTTATCTTGATAACCTGGCATATCCCAAGGTATTGGTTCAACATAAGAATCGATAGGCGAAGTAGATTGAATACCTTGACAAAATTTAATTAATTTATTTTCATCGTTAAATGTTATATTTTGAACAATATCAGCTCGCTCTTCATTATATTTAGGTTCTACTTCATAACCTAAATTTTCAAATACTTTGCTAGCTAAAACAGCTGTTTTTAAACTACTAGCAACCACACTAGGAGCAAAAAATAAACCTTGCAGTAAATATTTATTTACGCCTAAACTAGGTCCTACTTCTTTACCTTCACCTGGTAAAGTAAGACGCTCTGCTACTAATTTAATTAAATCTTTCCTTCCAACAACATAAGCACCATTAGGAGCAAGTCCACCACCTAAATTTTTAATTAAAGAACCAACGGCAACATCAGCACCAATTTCAATCGGTTCTTTCGTTGACACAAATTCACAATAACAATTATCTATCATAATTATTACCTTTTTATTTATATTTTTAATAAATTTTATTACTTTTTCTAATCTATCAATTGTAATGCTTTTTCTAGTTGAATAACCTTTTGATCTTTGAATTTCAATAACTTTAATTTGTTTTTTCTTTAAAGTATCTTCAATTGATTGATAATCAAAATCATTATTAATTAAATCAATTTGTTCATAATTAATGTTAAAAGATTTTAAAGAACTATCATTATCAACAATTCCAATCACTTCATCTAATGTATCATAAGGTTTACCAGTTATACTTAATAAAGTATCACCAGGTCTTAATAGAGCAAATAAAGTAACTGTTAAAGCATGACTTCCTGAAATAAATTGATTTCTAACTAAAGCATCTTCTGCCTTAAATATAGACGCATAAACTTTTTCAATCACATCTCTACCTTCATCATTATAGCCATAACCAGTCGTTTGGTTAAAATGTGTTTCAGATACACGATTGTTTTTAAAAGCTTCTAAAACCTTTTCACTATTATAAAAGCAAACTTCATCAATATTTTTAAATTGTTCTAAACAATCTTTTTCTAATCTATCAATCAAAGCTTTCATCTTTTACCTCCATCAACTCTTATTATCGAACCATTTATATAACTTGCACTATCTGTAGTTAAAAAATAAACGACATTAGCTATTTCAAAAGGTTCCGCAAATCTATTTAATAATATTTTGTTAGTTTCTTGTTTTTTAAAATCATTATCCATATTTTTATTCATTTCGGTATTAATCCAACCACAAGCAACTGCATTAACATTAATAATAGGTGCATAAATATTAGCAAAATTTAAAGTTAAAGAATTTAAACCTGCTTTTGAAGCATCATAATCCAAGCTTTCTTTATAATAGGTATCTATAGAGTTAGTTGAAGATATATTAATAATTTTGCCATACCCTTGTTCATACATATAATTACCAATATATTTACACATTAAAAA
>CALVKL010000050.1 GCA_944332695.1 uncultured Bacilli bacterium | reverse complement strand
TATTAAAGTGTTTCAATTAGTATAATATCAATTTTTTAAATTATTTTTTCACTTTCACTTATGAGTGTATGAGTAGCCCCAGTTGCTCCAGTTGCTCCAGTTGCACCAGTCGCACCAGTAGCGCCAGTTGCACCAGTCGCACCTCTAGGTCCAGTAGGTCCGGTAGCACCAGTTGCACCCGTAGCACCTCTAGGTCCGGTAGGTCCAGTAGCACCGTTTGCTCCAGCATCTCCCGTTCTACCTTGAGGTCCAGTCGCACCAGTAGCACCAGTTGCTCCAGTTGCTCCAGTAGGTCCCACTTTACATTCTACTAAACATTGAATAACTTCACATAAACAATTATTACCACAATCGTTATTTATAATTTTTTCAATTTCTTCATTCATATAAATTTCCTCCTTTCACTTTATGGTATGAAGAATCTTAAAAATTGACTAAGCAGATATCTCTTGTTTAAAAAATATTACAATTCAAATAATTTAGTATTGATTTATCATCAAGTATAATAAAAATTAGTTAAATTTATTAATAGTTTGTGATATAATGGTTATAGGTGTAAGTATGAATATATATAACTATACAATTAAACAATTAGAAGAATATTTTATAAATAAAAACGAAAAAAAATTTAAGGCTATTCAAGTATTTGAATGGCTATATCGAAAAAGGGTTACTTCTTTTGATGAAATGACTAATATAAAAAAAGATGTTATTAATTATTTAAAAGAAGATTTTAAGTTTGAAGAAATCAAATTATTAACCAGGCAAGAAGATGTTGATGTTTGTAAATTTTTATTTCAATTAAAAGACGATAATAAAATTGAAGCAGTTTTAATGAAACATGACTATGGTAATAGTTTATGTGTATCTAGTCAAGTTGGATGCAATATGGGATGTAAATTTTGTGAAAGTGGTAGATTAAAAAAAATTCGGAATTTAGAAACTGGCGAGATGGTATTACAACTATTAGAAGTTGAAAAAGAACTAAATATTCGTGTTTCCCATGTTGTTTTAATGGGAATTGGTGAACCTTTTGATAATTATAATAACGTTATTGACTTTATCGACATTATTAACACAGATAAAGGAATAGCGTTAGGTAGTCGCCATATAACAGTTTCGACATGTGGAATAATACCAAAAATAAAAGAATTTATTAAAGATGGCAAACAAGTTAATTTAGCCATTAGTCTTCATGCTTCTAATGATGAACTAAGAAATAAAATAATGCCAATTAGCAAGGTTTACAAACTAGATGATTTAATAAAAACAATTAAAGAATATATAAAACAAACTAATAGAAGAGTAACATTCGAATATATTTTATTAAAAGGAATTAATGATAAAAAAGAAAATGCTTTAGAACTAGCAAATTTATTAAAAGGCATGAATTGTTATGTTAATTTAATTCCATATAACGAAACAAGCCATATTGAATTTAAAAAAAGTAATCAACAAACTATTTTAAATTTCTATGATATTTTGAAAAAAAACAATATTAGTGTTACAATTAGAAGAGAATTTGGTAAAAAGGTTAGTGCTGCATGTGGACAATTAAGGGCTAACTATAAGGAGGAATTATAATGGAGTATGCATATTTAACTGATCCTGGTAAGGTTAGAGATCACAACGAAGATAGTGTTATAATTGTTAAAAACGAAATGAATGAAGTATTATTAGCTGTTGCTGATGGTATGGGTGGTCATTGTGGTGGCGAAATCGCTTCTAGTATTGCTATTTCTCATATCGGTGATCGTTTTAGAAAAACCAGTTCGGTAGGTACTAAAGAAGATGCTATTAGTTTTATTAAAGAAATTGTTAGTGAAGCTAATGTTTTACTATATAAGTATACAAGTGAACATAAAGAAAGTTCAGGAATGGGAACGACATTAGTTTTATCTTTAATAACAGATCAGTTTTTACTGTTTGGCAATATTGGCGATTCTTCTGGTTATGTTTTAAAGAACAATAAATTACATAAGATAACTACAGATCATACGCTAGTAAGTTTATTAGTTAAATCAGGAGAATTATCATTAGAAGAAGCTAAAGAACACCCACGAAAAAATGTTTTAATGAGAGCTTTAGGTGCTACTAATACAGTTGAGATGGATGTTTTTGATGTTGAGAGAGACGTTGATGGTATTTTACTATGTAGCGATGGCTTAACTAATATGTTAGATGAAGAGCAAATCGCAAAAGTATTAATAGATAATGATATCAATATTGAAGAAAAATTAAAAAAATTAGTAGTCAAATGTAACAATCGTGGAGGAACTGATAATATTTCAATTGCATTTTTAAAGGATGGTGTGAAATGATAATAAAAGGGGATAAAATAAACGATAGATATCAAATTATTAAGACAATTGGTGAAGGTGGTATGGCGAATGTCTATTTAGCTAATGATATCATTTTAAATAGACAAGTGGCAGTTAAAATATTAAGAGGAGATTTAGCCGATGATGAAAAATTTGTAAGAAGATTTCAAAGGGAAGCATTATCAGCAAGCAAATTAAATCATCCTAATATTGTTGAAGTTTATGATGTTGGCGAGGATAATGGTCAATATTATATAGTTATGGAATATGTTGACGGTAAAACTTTAAAAAGTTTAGTAAAAAAACGCGGAGCTTTAACTTTACCGGAAGTTATTGATATTATGACTCAATTATTAAGTGCAATTATGTGTGCTCATGATAGTTATATTATCCATCGTGATATTAAACCACAAAATGTTATGATTTTAGAAGATGGCAAAGTTAAAATCATGGATTTCGGAATAGCGATGGCTTTAAATAGTAATGAATTAACGCAAACTAATTCAGTTATGGGTTCTGTTCATTATTTACCTCCTGAACAAGCTAACGGTAGTGGTTCAACGATAAAATCCGATATTTATTCATTGGGAATTTTAATGTATGAATTATTAACCGGTAAAGTTCCATTTAAAGGAGATAATGCTGTGGAAATAGCAATCAAACAAATGAAGGAACCGATTCCATCAGTTTGTAAGCAAAATCCAGATATTCCACAATCAATTGAAAATATTATTCTAAGAGCATGTGCCAAAAATCCTAAAAATCGTTATGATTCAGTCAAAGAAATGCACGAAGATATTTTAAAAGCATTAAATGAAGATGAACTAAACCAACAAAAATTAGTTTATAAATATCCAGAACATGATTTAGAAGAAACTAAAGTTATGCCTAATTTAAGTAGATTAGAAAAAAAGGAGGAAGAAGAAGTGGCTAAACCTAAGAAAAAAAGCATCAAAGATAAAATTTTATGGATAACTGGTGGTACTTTTGCTTTGCTAGTCGCTTTAATTTGCTTATTTATTATAATTTATCCTAAATTAGTTGCTGTTCCAAATGTTACGATACCAGACGTAAGTAATTTAACAGTAGTGGAGGCAGAAGCAGAACTAAAAAAATTAGGTTTATCTGTAGCAAATGATGTGATTGAAAAGGAAAATGATGAAATCGAACCAGGAAAAGTTGTTGGAACTAGTCCGCAAGTGGGAAGAACCGTTAAAGAAGGTACCGAAATAACAATTATAATTGCTAAAGAAAGTGGCAAGATAACGATTGAAAATTATGTTGGAACTAATTATAAAACAGTCGAAGCAAATTTAAAAAATGCTGGGTTAAATGTTATTTTAGAAGCTCAAAAAATCCCTAAAGATAAACAAAACAATTATAAATATGATGAATTTGACGTTATTGAACAAAGCGCAAAAGAAAATTCTACTTTAGAACCGGGTGATACAATTGTTTTATATTACGCTGTTTTTACTGTTGAATATCCAGATTTCTTTGCTGAAAATTATACAGTCGAAGCAGTAACTGAATTTTGCGAAAAAAACAATATAAAATTAGAAATTAAATATCAAACTAATGACAATTATCAGGAAGGAACAGTTATTCATCAAAATAGAACGGGTGAGGTAATTGAAGGTTCAACACTAATTATTACGGTAACAAAGAAAACAGTTATAGAACAACCATCGGAAGATGAACCGGTTACTCCAGATGTAGAAACAGGAGAATAATGCAAGGGAAAATAATTAAAATTATTAGTAATAGTTTTACTGTACTAGCTGATTGTGAATATATTTGTGGAGCTAGAGGAAAATTTCGAAACTTAAAAGTAACTCCTTTAGTAGGCGATGAAGTTATATTTGATGAAAAGAAAAAAATAATCTTACAAATTAAAGAACGAAAAAATAGTTTAATTCGCCCACCAATAGCTAATATTGATCAGGCCTTAATTGTTGTTAGTGTTAAAGAACCTAATTTGGACTTATATTTATTAGATAAATTGCTATGTCTAGTTGAATTCAACAATATTAAACCAATTATTTGTTTTACAAAATTAGATTTATTAAATGATTTAACTGATATTGAATCGCTTATGAATTATTATAAAAAAATAGGATATCAAGTTTATCGAAATAAAGATAAAGAAATTTGTAAAATATTTAAAGACAAAATCACTGTTTTCGCCGGTCAATCTGGGGCCGGGAAGTCAACTTTATTAAATATTTTAGATAATAGATTAAATCTACAAACTAATGATATATCTAAAGCTTTAGGGCGTGGTAAACATACGACACGTCATGTTAGTTTATTACCAGTTTTAAATGGTTGGTGTGCTGATACACCTGGCTTTTCTAGTTTAAGTTTAAAAGAAATGAGTCATAGTGATATTAGAGATAATTTTATCGAATTTAATTTATATCGTGACAAATGTGCTTATAAAGATTGTATGCACGACAAAGAAGAAGACTGTGAAATTAAAAGAAGATTAGGCCAAGACATCTTAACAACACGTTATGAAAACTATATTAAATTTTTAAAGAAGGAGTAAAATATGCAAATATCAGCTTCATTTTTATCAATTAATGATAATATTAAAGAAAATGTAAATTTGTTAACTAGTTGTGATATCGATTATCTTCATTTAGATATTATGGATGGAGAGTTTGTTAATAATAAGACTTGGGAAATTTCAGAAATAAAAGAATTAATCAATTATTCTAGGCCATTAGATGTTCATTTGATGGTTAATGATGTATATAAATATATTGATGAATATAAAGATCTTAATCCTACTTATATAACATTTCATTATGAAATTAATTTAGATATTTTAGATATCATTCAATACATTAAAAAATTTAATATTAAAGTCGGATTATCAATTAAACCCAGTACTAAAGTAGAAGAGATAACTCCATATTTAAATTATCTTGATTTAGTTCTTGTTATGAGTGTTGAACCGGGATTAGGTGGTCAACAATTCATCAAAGAATCAGTTAATAAAATAAAAAAATTAAAAGAATTAAAAGGGAATTATTTAATATCAGTTGATGGTGGCATTAATATTGATACTGTTAATCTAGTAAAGGATGCTGATATTATTGTGGTTGGTAGTTATATTACTAATGGCAATTATAACCAACAAATAAAAAATATGAAGGAGAAAATTTATGGATGAAATTTTATTAGAAACAGAAACAAAAATGGAAAGTGCGATTGAATCGCTAGAGAAAAAATTTAATAATATTAGAGCAGGAAGAGCTAATCCAAGTATTTTAGATGGGGTTATGGTTAATTATTATGGAAGTGATACACCTTTAAAGCAATTAGCTAACATTTCAATTCCTGAAGCACGTCAATTATGCATTAAACCTTTCGATCGAAGTGCATTGGGAGCAATTGAAAAAGGTATTTATGAAGCCAATATTGGACTAACCCCTAATAATAATGGAGAAATTATTATTTTAAATATACCAGCTTTAACAGAAGAAACTAGAAAAGAATATGTAAAACAAGCAAAACAAGCGGCAGAAGAAATAAAAATAGCCTTAAGAAATATTCGCCAAGACGCTAACAATGATATAAAAAAATTAGAAATACCTGAAGACGATATAAAATACGGTATTAATGAGATTCAAGAATTAATTAATAAATATAATAAAATAGTTGACGAAAAATTAGAAATTAAAGAAAAAGATTTATTAAGTGTATAGGTGAAGTTATGTTTAAAAGAAAAGATAAAGAGTTAAATTATACCAAATTGAATGATTTAGTGTCATTATCCTATAATGTTTTAAAAATATTTTTTGTTTTATTAATTATTATAGGTGTGTATATTTCAATTCAATTAATTAAAGAATCGCGTATTTTAACTTTCATTTTAACTATTTTAAAACTTTTGTCACCGCTATTTATAGGAATTATAATCGCTTGGTTATTTGATCCATTAGTAACTTATTTAAATAAAAAAGGTATTAAAAGAGGTATTGGTGCAGCAATTAGTTATATCTTGTTTTTAGGAACTATTATTTTGATATTAGTGGCTTTAATCCCTTTGTTATCAGAACAAGTTAATGATTTTGTTTCTTTAACTCTTCCTAACTTGATTACTAATATTCGTGATTTTATTAATAATTTCATTAATAATTTAAATAGCATTGAAAATTTTGATGTTTTTGCTTTAAAAAATGAAATATTTTCAAAATTAGAAATCATCGGCTCTGATTTAACTAGCTCGTTGCCAGAATTATTAGTTAATATTATTGCATCATTATTTTCTGGTTTAGGCGTTTTTTCAGTCGGTTTAATTATCGGATTTTATCTATTGTTAGATTTCGATAAAAATACAGATATGTTATTTAATTTAATTCCAAAAAAATATCGTAATGAAACTAAAAAATGTTTGAATGCTGTTAATCGACCATTAAAAAGATTTGTCAATGGTTCATTAATCGATTGTAGTGTGATCTTTTTTGTAAGTGCAATTGGTTTTTCATTAATAGGTCTTAAATCACCTTTGTTATTTGCAATTTTTTGTGCAATAACTAATGTTATTCCTTATGTAGGCCCTTATATAGGCGGGGCTCCAGCTGTTTTAGTTGGATTAACGCAATCACCTGCTATTGGAATTGCTGTTTTGATATTTATTGTTGTTGTTCAGGCAATAGAAGGAAATTTAATTCAACCATATATTATGAGTAAAACAACCAAATTAAACCCAGTAACTATTATTTTAGGATTATTAGTATTCGGTTATTTCTTTGGCATTATAGGAATGTTATTGTCAACTCCTATTATTGGAGCAATAAAGGAATTAATTAATTTTTTTGATGAAAAGTATGATTTTTTAAATTTTGAAAAAGATAGCGAAAG
>CALVKL010000049.1 GCA_944332695.1 uncultured Bacilli bacterium | reverse complement strand
TCATATCGTTATTACCAGCTAGCGTATAAATAATATCATTTATAGATTTATTTTCAATTATTTCAATTATTATATCATCTATTCCAAAAGTTAGTTCAGGATTAATATGCTGGGTTACTTTTTTAAACGGATAATAAACTTTAATCATATCTAATATTAACTTAGAAAAATTTTTAAAATTATAAATATATAATAAATCTAATATATTAATAATAGAATTTATTGCTTCATTTCTTTTTGTTTCATCATCATTATTTAAATAAATATAAATAAATTCTTCAACAGTTCTATTTTTAAACATATTATATTTTTCTAATGAATAAAACAAATTAAATTTTTTAACATATTCATCATCCAAAAGAGTTAATATGTGAGCTTTTTCTTTTAAATTTAAATTATTAAATTTAATTGGACTATAAATAATTGATGATAAAACAAATGGATTTTTATCTATTTCAAAAAATAAATCTTCAACATCTTCTATTTGTTTAAATATTTCTAAATAATTTATCTCTTCTTCAGTTAGTTGTCGAAAATTTTCTTTATCTTTAAGTAAACGATAACTATCGACAAAAGATAATCCGATAACAATTTTATATAGAGCAAAATTTTTATTTTTCAATGTTTCTATAAATTCATAATATTTAACATTAGCATCTTGCTTTTCAAATGAATTATGAAAATTAATATATATTTGCTGCAAAAAATTTCTAATATTATCATTAAAACCGACAAAATTTACCATTAAAACCACACCTTGCTTAATATATATTATTTAAAATTTACAGAAAATTTCATTTTAAAGCTTCTTTTCTTGATAAATTAAGTCGTCCTTTTTTATCATATCCTAGTGATTTAACAATTATTTCATCGCCAACTTTAACAATATCACTTGGTTTTTCAACTCTTTCTTTAGCTAAATGTGAAACATGAACTAAACCTTCCATTCCTGGCCATATTTCAACAAAGCATCCAAAATCTTCAACTTTAACAACTTTACCAGTGTATATTTTACCCGTTTCTACTTCTTTAACGACATCTTTAATCATCTCAGCTGTTTTTTCAATAATTTCTTGCGATGTATGATAAATAATTACTCTTCCATCATCTTCTAAATCAACTTTAACCGCATTAATATCATTGACAGAATTAACATGACTAGCTTCTAAAATAATTTTAGTAATCATCTCGCCACCCTTACCAATAACATCTTTAATTTTATTAGGATCAATTGTAAATGTTAATGTCTTAGGTGCATATTTACTTACTTCTTTTCTTGGTTCTTTAATTTCTTTTTCAATAACACTTAAAATTTCTAAACGAGCTTGATGAGCTTGTTCTAAAGCTTCTTTTAATATTTGTTTAGTAATACCTTTGATTTTGATATCCATTTGTAAAGCACAAATACCATTTCTAGTTCCGGCTACTTTGAAGTCCATATCTCCTAAATGATCTTCTAATCCTTGAATATCAGTTAATATAGTATAATCATCGCCACTAGTAATTAAACCCATAGCTATTCCGGCAACAGGAGCTTTAATAGGTACTCCAGCAGCCATTAAACTCATACAACCAGCACATATACTTGCTTGACTACTACTACCATTAGACTCTAATATTTCAGATACTACTCTAATTGTATATGGAAATTCTTCTTCACTAGGAATTACTTGTAATAGTGCTCTTTCACCCAAAGCACCGTGTCCAATTTCTCTTCTACCAGGAGCACCATATCGACCAGTTTCCCCAACCGAAAATTGTGGGAAGTTATAATGTAGGATAAAACGTTTTGAATCTTCAATTCCTAAACCATCTAATATTTGATGTTCACCTAAAGCACCTAAAGTAGTAATTGATAAACTTTGTGTTTCTCCTCTTGTAAATAAAGCTGAGCCATGAGTTCTAGGTAAAATATCAATAGCTGTAGATAAAGGTCTTATCTCCGTCATTTTTCGACCATCTGCTCTAATTTTTTCTTTAACAACAATATTTCTAAAAACTTCATATTTGATATTTTCAAAAATATTTGCCACTTTAACTAATAATTCATTCAATTCTTCATCTTTTAAATCACTATTTTCTAATTTATATTTTTCTAATAATTCTTCTTTAATATTATCCAAAGCTGTATATTTTTCTTGTTTATCTTTAATCCTTAAAGCTGTATCTATTTTATCTTTAGCTAAAGTAGTTATTTCATTAATTAATTCATTACTAATTTCTAATTTAGGGTATTCATATTTAGAAACACCAATTTCTTCGATAATTTTTTCTTGAAATTCAATTAATTCTTTTATAGCTTCATGACCAAACATTAGTGCTTCTAACATATCTTCTTCACTAACTTCACGACTACCTGCTTCAACCATATTAATAGCATCTTTAGTTCCTGAAACAGTTAAATCAATATCAGATTTTTCTGTTTCTTCAACGGTTGGATTAATAATAAATTTACCATCGACACGACCAACTTTAACACCTGCAACAGGGCCATTAAATGGAACTTGACTAATACAAGTTGCTAAAGAAGAACCAAATAAAGCAGTTATTTCAGGTGAATTATCTTGATCAACTGATAAAACCGTATTAACAATTTGAACTTCATTTTTAAAATCTTCAGGGAAAAGTGGTCGCATTGGACGATCAATCATTCTTGCTGCTAAAGTAGCATTTTCTGTGGGCCTACCTTCTCTTTTGATGAATCCCCCTGGTATTTTACCAACTGAATATAATTTTTCGTTGTATAATACCATTAAAGGAAAAAAATCAGATAATAAATTAACATTTTTTGACATAACAACTGTCGATAAAACAACAGTATCACCATATCTAACTAAAACAGAGCCATGAGCTTGTTTTGCTAATTCCCCATTTTCAACAATTATTTTTCTACCTCTAAAATCTAATTCAAATATTCTTTTCACAAAATCCTCCTATAAAAAAGACACTTAAAAAAGTGCCTACTATTTTCTTAAATTTAATTCTTTAATTACTTTACGATATCTTGTAACATCGTGTTTTAATAAGTAATTCAACAAGCTTCTGCGATGACCAACTTTCTTAAGCAACCCACGACGTGAATGAAAATCATGAGTATGTTCTTTTAAATGTTCAGTCAAAGTATTGATTTCATCAGTTAAAATGGCAATTTGTACTTCTACACTTCCAGTATCATTAGCGTCTTTTCCAAATTTTTTAACTAATTCAGCCTTTCTTTCTTTTGATAAAGCCATATTATTCTCCTTCCTTTTATATTCGCTCATATCCGAGAAATAAACTGGAGAAGTTAGAAATCTCAGAAATAAGTACATAAATAATAATACACTATTTTTAATAAAAAGTAAATAGCTAAATAAACATTTTATAAGGTTTTAAAATATTTTCGTTATTTTTATATAAAGCTAAAACATCTTCATCAACAAATAAAACAAACTCTTGATTGTAAATATTGTTTATTTTTTGACCATTAATAATTTTAAATCTTAATTGGTCATCAACTTTAACTGTATAATAATCCTTTAATGCTTCTTTAATGGTAATAATTTTATAATTGTTGTTTTTAATATCAGCTAGTTTATAAGCATCAGTTATTAAATAATTTCCTTGTTTCGTTCTTCTTAAATTTTTCATTGTTCCAACAGTATTTAATTTAATAGCTATATCATTAACTAAACTTCTAATATAAGTGCCTTTACTTACTAAACAAGTAAAATTAATTATAGTTTGATTATTTTCATATTTAAGAGAATCTAACACTATTTTTTTAACTGTAACTAATCTTTTGGGTAAAGCTATTTTTTCCTTGCTTCTTGCATATTCATATAGTTTTTTACCATTTATTTTAACTGCTGAATAAATTGGAACTTCTTGATTATAACTACCAACAAAAGTATTTAAAATATTGATGATTTCTTCTTTTTTAAAATGAGTATTTTCTTCTTTTAATATATTTCCTGTTATATCTAATGTATCTGTTTGCATTCCTAGAATAGCTTCAACTTGATATTCTTTATAAGTCGCTGTTATTATTTCATTTAATTTAGTGGCTTTACCAATAGTTAAAACTAAAACACCTGTAGCAAGTGGATCTAAAGTTCCCGTATGCCCAATTTTTTTTGTTTTAAATATTTTAGATATTTCGTTGACAACATCACGACTGGTTAAATCTTTTTCTTTATCAACTATCAATAAACCATTAGTCATCGCGATTATTTAATAAAATTACTAACCTTAGAAGTTGTAGTAAATTTGAAATTAATCCAGCAACATAAGTTAAAGCCGCAGCAAATAAAACTTTGCCAACTTGTTCATGTTCATCACTATCAATTAATCCTAACTGAATTAATTGTTCTTTAGCTCTTTTTGAAGCATTAAATTCAACTGGTAATGTCACCAATTGAAATAAAATGGTAGCCAATAAGATTAAAATACTAATTTTTAAATAACCAGTTATCCCCGCAAATATTGAAATAACTAAACCAAAATAACCCAAATAAGAAACAAAATTAACAAATGGCACTAATACTGATCTTATTCGCATAAAAGTATACCCTTCTTTATCTTGAATAGCATGACCACATTCATGAGCAGCAACACCAACCGAAGATATTGAATCCTCATGAAATATAGTATGCGATAATCTAATTACTTTTCTTTTTGGATCATAATGATCTGTTAACTCTCCTTTAGTTTCAACAATATGAATATTATTTAAACCATTAGCATCTAATATTTTTCTTGCTACTTCTTGACCAGATAATCCTGTTTTGATTTTTACTTCTTTATATTTTTTATAACTGCTATTTATATTAAATTGTGCCCATAAAACAACAATAAAACCTAATATAGCTAAACCATAATAAATCATTATTTCTTCCATTATCTCACCTCATATATTGTTCTTTCTTTAGTATCTTTAATTATAATATTTTTTTCTTCTAATTCTTTTCTAATTTTATCGGCCGTTTCATAATCTTTGTTATTTTTGGCCAAATTTCTTTCTTCTATTTTTTCTTCAATATATTTAATAAAATCTTTATCTATTATTCTTTTGTTATCTTCTAATAAGGAAAGAGATAAAACTGTATCAAATTTTTTTATAATTTCTAATTTTGTGTTATTATTGACATTTTCTTTTAAAATATCATATAAACAAGTTAACATTAAAGAAGTATTTAGATCATTATTAATAGCTTCTTTAAACTTATTTTGAAATCTATCAACAACTTCATTTTCAATTTTTCCATAAGCATTATCTTTGATATTTTTAATTTTATTGATTAATTTATTATATGTATTACTAGCTATATCTAAAGTGTCATAGCTAAAAACTAATTGATTACGATAATGGGATTGTAAGCAAAAAAGACGATAAGCCAAAGGATTATATCCTTTGCTTTCTAATAAAGAAACAGTTAAAAATTCGCCTTTACTCTTACTCATTTTTCCTGTTGCATCATTTAGATGTTCACCATGTAACCAATAATTACACCATTTATGATCTAAATAAGCTTCTGATTGAGCAATTTCGTTAGTGTGATGAGGAAATATATTATCAACCCCACCACAATGAATGTCTAAATATTCTCCTAAATACTTAATGGAAATACCAGAACATTCAATATGCCATCCTGGGTATCCAAAGCCCCATGGACTATCCCAACGCATATCTTGATTTTCAAACTTACTAACAGTAAACCACAAGCCAAAGTCGTAAGGATTTCTTTTATACTTATCTAATTCAACATCTTCTCTAGCTCCAATAATTAACTCTAAAGGTTTTTTACCAGATAACTGATAATAATCTTTAGCTTTAGAAATATCAAAATAAACATTACCATTTGAAATATAAGCATAATCTTTTTCTAATAATTTTTTGATAATTTTTATATACATATCAATTTGTTCAGATGCTTTTTTTATAATTTTTGGCTTTCTTATATTAAGTTTATCGGCATCTTCAAAAAAAGCTTTAGTATAGAAATCAGCTATTTCATACACCGTTTTATGTTCCCTAAGTGCACCTTTTAGCATTTTATCTTCACCAGTATCAGCATCACTAGACATATGTCCAACATCAGTTATATTCATACATCTTTTAACATTATAGCCAAGATATTCTAAACTCTTTTCTAAAACATCTTCGAATATATATGTTCTTAAATTACCAATATGAGCATAATGATATACAGTTGGCCCACAAGTATATAAAGTGACTTCCTTTTGATTAAATGGAACAAATTCCTCCATTTTTTTGGTTAGTGTATTATATATACGCATTTTTATCACCTATTAATATTATATCATAAGAAATATTACTTTAACACTAAAAAAACGCATTACTGCGTTTTTGTCAATGATTTGCTTTCTTCGGCCAAACAATTTAATGACTCATGATTAACAATTGGGCCTAACCATCTTGAACCATTTATAACATTAGTAGTTAAAGATTCAATATCTGTTTGATTTGTAGTTGTTAACATTTCACTTGAAGTATATCTTACTGCGAACATATGCCAATATTGTTCAGCTAACAATCCACCACCACTAGTTAATGAAAATATTGAATAATCATTCTTTAAACTACCATTACCACTATAAAATTTTGTAATATATTCAAATGAATTTTGATATTCTTCTTCACTTATTGTACTCAAATTATTAGTTAAAATAGTTAATTCTTGCTCTAATTCTTTTAATATTTTTTTATCTTCTAAATCATAAGATAAGTCAGCTAATGAAATATAAGAGCCTTCTTGATTTCCTAACGCTACATTATTATTGTGAGTACCAACAGCTGAAGTATAATTATACATATTTTGAATTTCTTCAATAATATTTAATTCTTTATTACCATATAATTTTTTTATATCATCTTCACTTAGATAATCAATATTAGTAATAAATAATGATGACCTAATAAATGTTGGATCGATATTTAAACCATTTTTTTGATTACTTTCTAAAATATCTTGAACGGTTTCTTCAAAATTTTCTGCATTTAAAACTAGAATATCATCTTCATCTATAATAGGTTCAGTTGAACTTGGATCTTTTTCTTGGTCATCAAATTCTGTTGGCATAGTTGATACTGTGCTTGTAGGATTTGAAACAGCTGGATTATTATCATTTTTAGATTTTCCTGATTTACCAATAATATATCCAACTAATCCGCCAGCGAGTAAAGTACCAACCAATACAAATGTTTTGATACGTTTTTTAGTAAAGAATGCTTTGTTAACATGAAGTTTTTCTGATTCTTCTGCTTCTGGTCCTTCTACTTCTGATTCTTCTGCTTCTGGTCCTTCTACTTCTGATTCTTCTGCTT
>CALVKL010000048.1 GCA_944332695.1 uncultured Bacilli bacterium | reverse complement strand
CTTTCTATTTACTCCCAACAGCTTCATATACATCTGATACCATAATGACTGCGTTAGGATCAATATTTAACACTCGTTCTTTAACTGTCATATATTCACCTGTTGGAATTATACACATGATAACTTTTAAAATATTTCCCGTATACCCGCCATGAGCGTCTAACACAGTAACACCATGATTTAACCTACTCAATAAAAACTTTTTTACCTCTTGTTCATTACTGGTTATAATTTGAAAATTTTTAGCTTGTGAAATACCAATCACAATCTTATCAATCATCGAACTAGATATATAAGCAACGATAATAGAATAAATAACTGTAGACAAACCAAAAACAAAGAAACCTGAACAAATAATAATTGCATTAGTTATAATATTACAAATACCGATTGGTTTTTTAAAAAACTTTGATAAAATCAAATTAACAACGTCACTTCCGCCCGTTGAATAGTTAACTTTATAAACCAGTCCTGAGCTAAATCCACCAATCAATGCGCCACATATAACTTCAACAATCTTTTCAACTTCGCCTATATTAATATAAGGAACTAAATATGATGTTCCTTCAATCAAAAAAGGAAAAATCATAGCGCCAACAACTGCTTTTTTAGTTGAATTAAAGCCTAAACAAATAAAACTAAGAATAGCTAAGATGATATAACTTATTAGCAAAAAAATAAACGGTTTAATTCCCAATAAATTATTGGTTATAACAGATAAGCCAGAAAAGCCAACAACAATATTATTAGGTAGTAGAAACAAATTAAAGACTAAGGAATAAATAGTTGCACCTAATAAATAAATCGAAAAATCAATTATCCAACTTTTTTTCTTTTTTAAAAACATACTTATCTTATTCCTTTCAAACAACTATTTATAAATAAATCTATGTCACCATCTAATACTTTATTAACATTGCTAGTTTCAACATTGGTTCTTAAATCTTTAACCAAAGAATAAGGATGCATCACATAATTTCTAATTTGTGAACCAAAATTAATATCAGACTGTTCTCCTTTTAACTTTTTTAATTCTTTTTCTTTTTTCTCTACTTCTAGTTGATACAATTTGTTTTTTAAAATTTCTAAAGCTTTCTCTTTGTTCTGAATTTGACTTCTTTCATTTTGACAAGTTACAACTATTTTACTAGGGAAATGAGTAACTCTAACAGCAGAATCAGTTGTATTAACACCTTGGCCTCCGGCGCCAGTACTACGATAAACATCTATTCTAATATCAGTCGGTTTTATATCAACTAAAATTTCTTCATTAACAATATAAGGAGTTATATCAACAGAAGCAAAAGAAGTATGTCTTCGAGCATTAGAATCAAATGGAGATATTCTAACTAAACGATGAACTCCTTTTTCGTTTTTTAAATATCCAAAAACGTTGGTTCCATAAATTATCATGGAAACACTTTTAATTCCTGCTTCTTCACCTTTTTGCTCATCGACGATTTCATATTTAAAACCCTTTTTTTCGCACCATCTAGTATACATCCTAAATAACATATTAGCCCAATCACAACTTTCAGTTCCACCTGCACCAGGATGAATTTCCAATACAGCATTATATTTATCATAAGGTCCATCTAATAAAACAAAAATTTCTAGCTCTTCTAATTCTTCATTTATTTCAGCAATCTGACTGATTATCAATTCTCTTATCTCCACGTCATCTAATTCCAGTAATTCTAAATTAGACTCAATCTTAGTTTTTATATTTGTAATTCTTGCAACTATTTTCTTTAAATTATTTGCTTCATCAAGTATTGATGTTGCCTTATTTTGATCATTCCAAAAATTAGGATCATTAATAATCTCTTCTAATTTTTTTATTTTATCTTCTTTTTTTTCTACTTCAAAGCAACCTCCAAAGTTCTAAAACTTTATCATGATAAATTTTATAAATATTGATTAATTCATTTTGCTCCATTTTCTCACTACCTTCAACAATACTTATTTTAACATTTTTTAATAAATTTGTAAAATATATTTAAATATATTTTGATTTATCAACCTTAACAATTTTTTCCTTTTTGACTAAATATACTTCTTTAGCAATTTTCATAAAAGGTATGTCTGATAAAGAATCGGTATAAAATTCATTTATTGTTTTATCTTTATATTTTTTTTCAAACGCTTTAACTTTATTTTCACCAAAACAAATAAAATCTAATGTTTTATTTTTTAAATCAAATTGCGTACAAATTATATTTTGTACTTTTAGATCATCTTTAATAAAATCAATCAAAAAATTAGGACACCCTGTTATAATTAAGTCTTTTTCGGTCAACATATCTAAAAAATTGGGTTTTAATTTTTTGCGATTTTTTTTCCAAAATTCACTAATCAATTCATCATAGTTCAATTCATAATGTTTAAAAAAAGAATTTATCATGTTTTCCACAATTTTATATATTTTTTCTAAAGTTAACAAATTTAATTTATGTTCTATTAACATTATCAAAATATTCGGAAAAAATCTAATTAACTTAAAATCCTTTTTTATACAAAAAATACAAAAGTCAAAAATGCTTTGACCATCATATATAGTATCGTCAAAATCATATGCATTCATTATACCACCATTATATATTTTACTATATTTAAAAGAAAAATCAAAATAAATTTATATTTTATGTCAAGAAATTGAAAAAGTTTAATACACAATTTAAAGCTATATTTTTTTAAAATAACCTGTTTTAAGTTAAAACAGATTAAAAATCGAAATAAACTATAAAATTAATTTTAGGAGGTATGTATATGACTTACCAAAGATTGAGAGACCTAAGAGAAGATTATGATTTAAATCAAACTGAAATTGCTAAAATAATAAATATGTCACAAACTGGATATTCGCAATATGAAACAGGAACGAATGATATTCCAACTAAAATATTAATTAAGTTAGCATTATTCTATGATACTAGTATTGACTATATTTTAGGATTAACCGATGAAAAAAAACTTATAAAAGAAAAAAAGAAAAAATTAAAAATTAATTAGTCTAGCAAAAAAAATTTACCATTATGATAAATTTTTTTAATTTATTTTTTTTTAATTATAAAATATTTACAATCATAAGCACAATTATCTTTAATATATTTATCAATATTATTATAATCGTTAATAGGGTTAAATAATTTATTATTTTTAGTACAAAATCCTTTTAATCTTAATTTGTTATAAGCCCAATCACCTAAAATATAATCATACTCTTCAAAATAGTCAGTATAGCGATTAGTTAATTCAACTAAATCAAAACCATTTTTATAATCTTTCTCTAAAACATATTCTGTATTTTCTAAAATAATTTTTTTCACTTAATAATCCCTTCCAAAAGCATCAGACACTTCATTATATTTAGATAAACTAGAACTGCCATTCCATGTCATAAAACCACCTGTTAATCCAGCATCATATAAACCGCTTATTTCTTTACTAACCATATCAGCATCGTAAATAGTTTTTGGATTCTTATATGTATCATAAGTTTGAATCCATGTTCGAACAACAGCAGGAGTTGCTGTTTCTTTTTGTCTTTCCATTACAAATTCTTCTCCCCATAGTTTTAATAAGTCATAAGGAATTGTCCAAACTGGTTTATCAAAACCATAATCATATTTACCAAAATGATCTGGATAAGGCATCCCACTTATAACATCTGCAATATTACTAATAGCAGCCCAATACTGTCCATAAGCAGTTACATAAGTATGAGCTGATTCACCAAATACATCTATTGATACATAAGCGCCATATTTATGAATTTCATCACATGCATACATAACAAATCTTTGAATAGCTTGAGCTTTTTCTTCATTATAAGTATTATTATAACTAATTTTTCCTTCTTTTTCTAATGTCCCAACGCGATCAGGAAATCTTACATAATCAAATTGAATTTCATTAAATCCTATTTCAGTAACTGATTCAATGGCTAATTTAACATTAAATTCCCAAACATCACGATTAAAAGCACTTGGCCAATAAGAACCATCATGATTATAAGATTTACCTGTCACGGTATCGATGATTGTATCTTCCGGATGATCTTTAGAATAATAACTATCTTTAAACACTGTTATTCTACCTATTACATATAAACCAGCATCTTTTATTTTTTGAATAGCATTTTTATAATTGTCATAACTATTTATAGCACGTTCGTAATTAGTTATTGAATATTCCTTCATTGCATTAGCCGGATATGCAGGGCTAGTATTATCTTTAATATCAACTACAATAGCATTAATTCCTGACTTCTTAGCTAGTTCAATATATTCATCAACTTTAGAAACAACACCCGAATTCATATATAAAGCTCTTACCTCATCTGGCATAACATTATCTTCAAATTTTGGTTTTTCATAAGGATAATAATCCAAGCTACCGGCATCGCCACCACCCCATGAATCACCTCGTTTTTCATGAATTTTATAAATTCCTTCTTCATCATAATTTTTTAATGATTCTTCTTTATTATCAACTAAATATTTGCTATAAACGTATCCTTCTTGCTCATTATATCTAACCTTATACATATTAACAGAGCCATCTTTTTCCAATCTATCATAACCTAAAATTTCAATTTTACTTCCTTTTTCTATTAATCCCTTTATCTTAATATCATCTATATTTTCATATAAAGTTAGAGAAGTTCTTACATACTTTTCTTTTTCTAAAACTACATTTTTTTCTTCTGAAACTAAATTATCCTCTAAAATATAATATTCATTTTTATTATGTTTAATTTTGTAATACTCTTTTTCATTATTAATAATTTTATCTTGAGACATTATTACCTTTGTGCCTCTAATTACTTGCTCAACCTCATTATAATTTAAATCATACAAAGGCGCTTTTAAAGTATTTGAAGCAACATACATTTCTTTGCTAGAAACTAAATTATTCACACTATTAAAAAGTTTAATTACTAAAGTAAAACAAATAAAAGCTAAAATAATAGCTGACATTAAAAATAAAATAACTCGACCAATCTTAATTTTTCTTTTCATACCGTCACCTTAATTAGTATATCATAATTAATTACTTTATACAATCTATTTTAATTAATTGGCAATGCTATTGAAGGTGAATTTAATCCATTTAAATAGTAGTCTGGGACACTTCCTTGAATAAGTTTTAAAGCTACAGGAACTTTTGTGTTAATTTTAATTTTTTCCGTCACAAAAGGTAAAATAACTTGTTCAGATAATTCTAAAACAACAGTCACTTCGATTAAAGCATTATTAATGCCATAATCCATCACATTTGTATTAATGTATCCTACTATATCACCAATTAAATTAAATTTGACTGGTATTTTAGGACCGATATTTGCCAAAAAAGAATTGCCAAATATAACACCACTAGGTATTTCATAAATAATACCTTGCTTTAATTTATCTTTATTATAATCAATTAAAGCATTATTAGTTAAATTAAGTAATTCTATTCTTCCTTGCTCTAAATATTTTAAATTATTTTGAATAGTTAAAGTTGTTTTCGTTAAAACTTGATTAACAATGATCGGATTAAAATCAATCGCTTTGACTTCATTATTACTATCTCTTGTTATAATAAATAGCTCATCGACATTTAAGTTATCTGTTATATTTTGATTAATTGCATCATTGATAATAATACTAGCAATTTTTCTTGCTTCCATTTCCGCATAATCTAATAAAATAGGATTGACTTTTAAATTTATAAAATTAAAGGTTAAAAAAATCATAATAATTAATAAAAGGATTATTAACATAACAATGTTCTTTTTAAAAAAATTAAATTTCTTTTTTAAATGAATTTTTTTTCGCATATTAATCACTAATACATATTATGAATAATTTTTTTTATTTAAAACATAATACATTTGGTGATTATATGATTGAAAATTTAATGAATAGAAATTTAATTATCTTAGATATTGAAACCTCTTTAACTGAAGTAGCTAAAACTATGAAAAAACATGATGTAGGAATGATTGTTTTAAAAGCAAACAATAAAATTAAAGGTTTAATTACTGATCGAGATATTGTTACTAAAATTATAGCTAATAATGATAATAAAATTAAGAATTATCTAACTACTAATTTAATTAGTATTGATGTAAATAGTGAAATTAAAGAAGCTCTTGAATTAATGAAAAAACACAAAATAAAAAGATTATTAGTAAAAAATAATAATAAGTTAGTTGGTGTTTTATCATTATCCGACTTATTTAATGCTTCGGATAGTAATTCAATATTAGAAACCATTAAGTCTATTTTCACTATTGATAAAAATACTGATAAGTATTTTACAGAAATTGATGAATTTGAGTTATAAAAAAACTACAAATGTTGTATTTAAATAATATTCACATCATATTTGTAGTTTTTTGTTATGAATAATCTAAACTTCGCCAGATAAATTAACGTGGCGTTTACTTTGCGCTTATTTTATCATATTTTATAACCTATATCTCATATGGACTTGACCAAGTGCCATTACCTTGAGTAATGGTGACATTAGAGTTGACTACTATAACTGGGCGAGCTCCGTAAACGGCGGAAAAGCTGCTGCTGTTAGCGAAACCACTGTAGCTTACATCCCACGCACCAGAGGCACCTATATATGGTGTCATTGTCCAATAACCGCTTGCATTATTATAATGACTTGTTTCTGTATATCCTTGAGTTAAAATACTATTACTTTGACTTGATAGCATTTCTCCTACTCTTATTAAGCCAACGGTAGCATTCACTGTTCTTGTAGGATTTGTTTCTTCTAAGGAGATTTTATAATTATTTCCTAAGACAAATTTATTTTGATACCACGGATAATTTGTTACTAATTTATTTCTATTTGTCGTATCACTTTCCGCTACTAACCAATTTAGTACATCTGTATTTAATTTTTGACCGATTCCACTTTCTAGTGTAAATGTATTATCATCACCATATGACAGCGTATATGTTGTTCCTTCGGTTTCTTCATAGTAGCCATCTAATATTAATTTAGTATTTCCATCATTATCGATACTTACTACGCGATATTTCTTTCCGGCAAATAATACATATTCGCCACTTATGGCTTTTTCATTTAGTTTCCCAGTTATATTTATATCATATTTTTCTTCGCTTAAGACATATGGACCATTCTCATTACTCCATGTTTCCCCTAAAGTACCATTACCTCCTGTTATTGCGACATCAGAGTTGATATTGATAACTGCACGCACTCCTTTCGCGCTGGAAACGTCAAGGTAGTAGACACCATTGTAACTTCCGTACCATGCTTTCGAACTATCATATGGTGTCATTATCCATTGTTGTTGAAATATATTTAAATATGATCCTGTCCCACCAGCTAAATTGTATTCATCTA
>CALVKL010000047.1 GCA_944332695.1 uncultured Bacilli bacterium | reverse complement strand
ATGGCGCCTCAAGTAGGACTCGAACCTACGACCCCTTGATTAACAGTCAAGTGCTCTAACCGACTGAGCTATTAAGGCGTAATGGTGGGCCTGACAGGACTTGAACCTGTGACCCCACGCTTATCAAGCGTGTGCTCTAACCAACTGAGCTACAGGCCCAAAATCAAAATGCTATTTAAGTATACCTTATTTTTTGAATTTTGACAAGTACTTTTAGCAATTTTTTTTCAAAAAATTAAATTTTATATTAGAAAAGAAGGAATTAAATAGTAAAATACTATTTTCATCCATTAAAGTTTCTGGATGCCATTGTACGCCGATAAAAAAATCTTTATTAAAATCTTCAATAGCTTCTATAATATTTATTTTTGCGCTTACGTTTAAATCGGTTTTATAAATATAGGATTTATGACGACTATTAACCATTATTTTATCTTTTTGAATAATACTATATAATTTTGAGTTCTTATTAATATTTACTTTATGTACGTATAAATCATTACTTTGATGATTTGCTATATCTTTCATAATTCCATTAAAAGCCATTGCCATAGTTTGCATTCCTAAACATATGCCTAAAGTAGGAATATTATTTTGATGGAGATATTTTGTTATAATAATGTCGATATCATAATAATCTGTTCCTCCCTGTAAAATAAATCCTGAACACAAATCGATTAGCGGTTTAACTTTTAAGAACTCTTGCTTACTATCATTTTCGAAATCTACTATTATTCCTAAAGGAGTATAATTATATTTATGAATTACATTAATTACTTCTTCATTAAAAGTTATTTTATTATTTTTTCTTCCAATTATTCCGATATACAAAATTAATCACCTAAAATATTATATGTTAAAAAAAGACTCATATGTGTTATTGTTTTTAACATAAATGATCTTTAATTATGTAAAAAAATCTACATTTTTAATTATGTAGATTTTTAGTTTTATTTTTTTATTATTTTTGTCATATCATTATTTTCAAAAGCTCTTAATACTTCCAGTGGAATAGCGAAAATAATTGTATTTGATTGATCAGAACTAACATCATTTAGTGTTGATAAGGTTCTTAAATGTAATGCACCAGGAGTAGTTGCCATAATTTCAGCAGCCATAGCTAAATTTTTAGAAGCTTCAACCTCACCTTCAGCTTTGGTAATAACGGCTAATTTTTCTCTTTCCGCTTCAGCAGCTTTAGCTAAAACACGTTTCATTTCTTCTGGTAGTGAAATATCTTTTAATTCAACATTTTCTACTTTGATTCCCCATGGATCAGTAGCTTTATCAATTAAATTACAAATTTCTTCAGATATTTTTTCTCTTTCACCTAATAATTCATCTAATGATACTGCACCGACGGCATTTCGCATTGTTGTTTGTGCTAATTGACTTACGGCATATCTAAAATTCTCTACAGCTAGTATTGATTTGGAAGCATCGAATACTTTGTAATAGATAACCGCATTGATTTTAACTGAAACATTATCTCTAGTGATAGCTTCTTGTTCAGGAACGTCCACAGCTTTAGTTCTAATATCAACTTTTTTATAAGATTGAATAATAGGAATTACTAATCGCCATCCTGGTTCCATTATTTTACTAAATTTTCCTGTTGTAAATTTTACGCCTCTTTCATATTCATCAATTTGTTTAATTGATGACAAAAATAATAAAACAATAATTATAATTAAAAACATATTATACCTCCTTAATTAATTATACATGCTTTTCTTTAATAATTCAATGTTCTGTTCCATTAATGTAAAATAATCTTGTTTATTACTTATTTCATTTTCGGTTAAATTAGTTATCATATGTAGTTTTATAATTTCAACATCAGTTCCTTTGATAAGATTATTAATAGTTTCATTTGGTTCATCATACTGTCTAATATAAATATATTTAATTGTTCCATCGTTAATTAATGATTTAACGTCACTAATTGTTTTTTGATTTAAATTTTCATTTTCTTCCAAAGAATAAACTTTTAAGCCATATTTATCTTTTTCTAAAAATTTAAACATATCATCATTAGTGACTATTATTTTATTTTCGGCATTTTTGATTGTACTGGCTAATTTGGCGCTTAATTTATCTGCTTTTTCTTTTAGCTCTTTAAAATTATTTTCAACTTCTTGCTTTAAATAATAGTTATCAATATATTCATTAAAACCGTTTTTAATGTTTCGCGCTAAAGTCAATAAACGAGATGGATCTAGCCACATTTCTTCTAGCCCATAGTATTCACTTTCAACTAAATTGTCATTAGCATTAATTATTTTTAAATTTTTATTATTTTGTAACATTTCTTTGACATAGTCGCCTTCATATAATAAAGAATTAAAAATAAATAAATCTGTTTTGCTAATGTCACTAATTTGTTTTTCTGTTAGTGTATATGATAAGTCGCATTCAGTGCATTTTTCTAATTGGACATTGACACCATTAGGATAAATGCTTTCTATATTGCTATAATCACCATATAATGCTTGTGTTATAAATTGAAGTGGATATATTGTAGTATAAATATTAATATCTTCCATGCTGTCTCTTTTAAAACAGCCAGTCAAACAAAAACAACCTAATAAAACTAAAATTATTTTTTTCATTTTTTAACCTCTTTTCTTGGTACAGGATCATATCCTTTTGTTCCGAATGGATTACATCTAGCAATTCTTTTGACAGTTAAAATAACGCCTTTTAGACTACCATGTGTCATGATTGCTTTTATGCCATAATTGGAACAGGTTGGAATATGACGACACATATTATGCCATGGTCCTGGTATCATTTGATATACTTTTATGCATCCTAATAAAAAATATTTCATAAGTTAATTATACCTTAAAAATAATAAAAAGTAAATTTTATTTTTTAGTAATTTTATAGTATAATAAATTAGGTGATTGAATTGAAACAATTTCTTGATAATTTAAATATTAAATATAATAATGAAAATTTATATCTAATAGCTTTAACCCATACTTCATTTGCTCATGAAAATAATGTTGAAAGTTATGAAAGATTAGAGTATTTAGGGGATGCTGTTTTAGAATTAGTGATAAGTGAATATTTGTATAATAATACTGCTTATGGAGAAGGAGTTATGACTAAATTAAGAGCTAAATATGTCTGCGAAGATGCAAATTATGAATATGCTATCAGATTACATTTAAATGACTATTTAAGATTAGGTCATGGTGAAGAAGAAAATGGTGGCAGAAATCGTAAAGCGATTGTCGCCGATATTTTTGAAGCTTTTATTGGCGCAATATATTTAGATTGTGGATTTCGGATAGTAAAACAATTTATTTATAATAACGTTATTCCATTAATTGAGAATAAAAAAATTCATTTTGATACTGATTATAAATCAATGTTGCAAGAATTAGTTCAAACAGATAAAAGATCATTGGAATACGTTGTTATTAATGAAATGGGACCTGCACATGATAAAACATTTGAAGTTATTGTTAAAATAGATGATATTATTTATGGTAAAGGAATTGCTCATAGTAAAAAATTGGCTGAACAAAACGCTGCTTGTGATGCATTAAATAAGGCTCAAAATGGATAAGTTGTTTAATTCATTTTTGAAAATGCTTAACTGTCCTGAGTTAAAATATGATATTCGTTTTTTATTAGATGATAAAAATAATGTTTTAATAATTAAAATTAAGGATAAATCTTAATTACCAATATTTTAAAGAATAGATTAGTTTACTTAATAAAAAGAAAAATGATTTTAAGTGTTGAAAAAAGATTAAAATAAATGTAAAATATAGGAGGTGATTTTATGGGAAGAGCTTATGAAGTAAGAAAAGCAAGTATTCAAAAAACAGGAGCTGCTCGTGGTAAAGTTTATAGTATGTATGCTAAAGAAATTTATCAAGCAGCTAAAAATGGAGGGACTAGTTTAGAAGCTAACTCGGCTTTAAAAAGATTAGTAGAACGAGCTAAAAAAGAACAAGTACCTTCTGATATTATTAAAAGGGCTATTGATAAAGTAAATAGTGGTATTGATGAAAATTATACTAAAAATACTTATGAAATGTTTGGGCCAGCTGGTTCAACTTTGATTATTGAATGTTTAACGGATAATGTCAATAGAACTGTTAGTGATTTAAGAGCAGTTGTTAATAAATGTCATGTTAAATTAGGTAATGTAGGTAGTGTTTCTTATAATTATGATAATTTATGTGTAGTTAGTTTTAAAGGATTAAGTTTAGAAGATACTTTAAATATTTTAATTGAAAATGATATTGATGTTAAAGATATTGAAGAAGATGATGAAATTATTGTTTATAGTGATCCACAGGATTTATTTAAAATTAAAGAAGCTATTATTAATGCTTTACCAAATGTAACATTTGATATGGATGAAATAACAATGCTACCTAAAGAAAAAGTGGAATTAACTGGTGAAGATTTAGATTTATTCAATAAATTATTAACTATGTTAAATGAAGTTGAGGATGTTTCTAATATTTACCACAATGTTTCTAATGTTTAATTGTACTTTTGTATAATTAAACACGTTTGTGGCATGGGAAACTGAAGAGGTTTATAATAATAGCTATGTTAATATTTGGTTAAACAATGATTTTTATAATAGTTTAGAGAGTAGAGTTCAAGATAATATATTAGATAGTACATTTAATATTGGGATACATGCTGATGTAGATGAAATAACTACGGTTAAAAAAGTTGGACTATTGGATATGGGGTTATTTCCCAAATTAGGAGGAATTAACTCATATATAAACAATAATAATAATTATTGGTTAGGTAATCGCATGAATTCAAGCAATATTATGATTTTTAATATGGAACCTAAAGGTATTGTTTCAACAACAACAAGTGGCGTTCGTCCTATTATAAAAATCAAAGATTTAACTATCGCTCAGGGAGACAGTAGTGCTACTTCCAATTATATAACAAAGGAATAAAGAGAAATTAATTCTCTTTTATTTTTAAATAAAATATAGTATAATTTATAAAGGTGATATAAATGTTTGAAAGTTTAGGCGATAGATTAACTAGTGTTGTTAACAAAATAAAAGGTTATGGAAAAATAACCGAAGAAAATATTAGTGATATAACAAGAGAATTAAGATTAGCGTTATTAGAAGCTGATGTTAACTATCAAGTTGTTAAAGAATTTATTAATAATGTTAAAGAAAAAGCTTTAGGTGAAGAAGTATCTAATAGTTTAAAACCTAGTGAATTATTTATTAAAATAGTAAAAGATGAATTAGTTGAGTTATTAGGTGGCGAAAAAAAAGAAATTGTAACTAATAAAAGTTTAAATACATTAATGTTAGTGGGATTACAAGGTAGTGGTAAAACAACTACTATTGGTAAATTAAGTTTATTATTAAGAAAAAAATATAATAAAAAACCGTTATTAGTTGCTTGTGATGTATATAGACCAGCAGCTATTGATCAATTAAAACAAATTGGTAAAGAATTAAATATCGAAGTTTACGAGGAAGGAAAAAAAGATCCTAGAGAAATTGTCACTAATGCTATTAAATATGCTAAAGAAAATAATTTTAATTATTTATTAATCGATACGGCGGGAAGATTACATATTGATGAAGAATTAATGGATGAATTAAATGATATCAAAAGTATTGTTAATCCTGATGAAATATTATTAGTAGTTGATTCTATGACCGGACAAGATGCAATTAATGTTATAACGGGATTTAATAACAAATTAGATTTAACAGGTGCAATTTTAACTAAATTAGATGGTGATACTAAAGGTGGCGTTGCTTTATCTGTAAGACATTTAACTAATGTACCAATTAAATTTGTTGGTACTTCAGAAAAAATGGATGGTTTAGAAGAATTTTATCCAGAGAGAATGGCCACTCGTATTTTAGATATGGGTGACATTATGAGTATGATTGAAAAAGCCGAAGATATCATGGATGAAGAAGCAATCAATACAGCTAAAAAAATGCAAAAAGGTAAATTTGATTTAGAAGATTTTTTAGTTCAATTAAAACAAATAAAGAAACTAGGACCATTAGAAAATATTATTAAAATGTTACCAGGAGCTAAAAAAATGGGATTAAATAATATTCAAATTAATCCTAAAGATATGGCTCATATTGAAGCTATCATATTATCGATGACACCTTATGAAAGAAGGCATCCTGAAGTGTTAAAAGCAAGTAGAAAGCAAAGAATTGCTAAAGGTAGTGGCAGAAGTGTTGAAGAAGTAAATAGATTATTAAAACAATTTGAACAAATGAAAGTATTAATGAAACAATTTAATAGTGGTAATTTAAAAATGCCTTTTTAAGGATTTAAAGTATAATTATTATAAAAATCATTGATATTCAATTAATTAATTGAATATTTGTTAATATTATTTTTGTGATATAGTTGATTTATCTAGCTCTTTAATCAGTTATTATAATAAAAATAAAATTATTATTTAAACATATTAGATTTAATTAGTAAATGTTATTATAAAATAGAAAAAATGATGATTTAGTATTAAAATATAACAATAAAATAATTAGGATAATTAATTAGAGTTAAATTAACTTTAATAAAATATTGATAGGTTATAATACTTTAAAAAAAATAAAGTATAGTTCTATGATTACATTAAAAGAGAAAACAATTATTTTAGTTATAGTATTTGTATTTAATATCAATAATATAACTGGAACGCTCTTTGTGACAACTTATATATTTTTGATAATAGGAGTATTTTTAGATTTTAGCAAAAGAATTAATGTTTAAAATAGAAGTTCTTAAAAATTTCTTAAATGATTTTAATAATATAAATAAAAGATTGGATATATAAAGTTATTTATACATATGCAGTTGCTATTTCTTTATTGTTTACAGTTTAAACATATAATAGACACTAAATAATTTTAGTGTTTTTATTTATATTTTAATAAAATAAAATTTTTTTGTGTATGTAATCTTGGTATTGACTTTTAACTTATTTTAAGTTAAAATTAATTTGAAAGTAAGGAATATAAAATAAAAAGTATTCCATACTAGTAATAAGGAGTGAGTGAATTTTATGAAAAAAGTATCTAAAAAAAGAGAAAAAGCATTTACGTTAATAGAGTTATTGGCAGTAATAATCATATTAGCAATCGTAGCTTTAATAGCCATCCCAATTATATTAGATGTAGTAGATGATGCTAGGATTTCCGCAGGTAAGTCAGAATCTAATATGATTTTAAATGGTATAAATAATTATTGTGCAACAAGTGAAATGAAAAAACAAATGGGAACATTAACAAGTGAAGATATTGATTGTTCTAATAAAACATCATTTACTGAAGAAGAGATAAAGAAAATGGTTAATTTAGGAAATGCTAAGGTAAAAAGTAGTAGTTATAGTGGTAAT
>CALVKL010000046.1 GCA_944332695.1 uncultured Bacilli bacterium | reverse complement strand
ATTGATTTAATCATTAACGTCACATTGGTGCGACGATTTTACCTTATGGAGCAAGTGAGCGGAATCGAACCGCCGTCCCAGCCTTGGCAAGGCCGTATACTAACCGCTGTACTACACCTGCAAAACTAAATATAATTATACAGTAATTATATTTAATTGTAAATACTTTTTTACAAAAATATTAAATATAAATAATAAATAAGGAATAAGGAAACCATAATAACACCTTCAGCTCTAGTAATTAATCTTTCACTTCGGCTTTGAAAATAAAACATCGAAGCCGCTATTATAACAACAATCAAATCAATATAATTAAAGGCACTACTATATACAGAACCATAAATTAATGTTGGTAACCCTAAAACAATACAAATATTAAAAATATTAGTTCCTATAATATTCCCTACTGTCATGTCGAATTCACCTTTCTTAGCTGAAGTGACCGTTATCATCAATTCAGGTAAAGATGTGCCTATTACAATTACAATCATTGATATTAGTTTAGTTGGAACATTTAGCTTTTCTGATAAAAACAAGGTAGAATCAACAATTAAATCACTTGAAAAGATAATTACCAAAATCGATAATACAGTCAAAATAACCGATTTAATTTTATTTACCTTAACATTATCTTCTACTTCCCTAAATCTTTTTATCATTCTAAACAAATACATACAAAATAAAATAAACAATAATACCAACACACCAGCATCGTATCTTGATAATTCACCATCAGAAAATAATACGCAAAACACAACTGAAGTTAAAATTAAAAAGGGTAACTCTTTAACAACTGTCACAGTCTTAACTTTAACAGGTTTAACAATACTAGCAAGACCAATTATCAACAAAATATTAACAATACAACTACCAACTACATTAGCTAGTGTTAAATCATAATTGTTAGAACTAATACTATTAAATGATATGGCAAGTTCAGGAGCACAAGTACTAAAAGAAGCAATTGTCAACGCGATCACCATTTTAGGTACTTTAAAACTAGTAGCTAGATTTGATGCACATTCTACAAATACATTCGATGATACAATAATTAAAATTAATCCAAGTATTAATAAAGAAACATTTAATAACATATAATCTCGAGATGACAATTCTCGATTCACACCTCCATTTCAATAAAAAAACTTCTTATAAAAATTATCAATAAAGTTATAAACTTTTGCCTATCATTTATCATATATATTATTATACCATAATTTATTTTAAAAATTTATACACAAATATCAATTTATTAAAAAAATCAAGTTTTATAAAACAAAACTTGATTTTTATTGATAATTCATTTTAAACTTTCAAAACCACTTCTTTTAAACATTTTTTCTAAGTCATACTTAGTAAATGTAACAATTGTAGGTCTTCCGTGTGGACAATTAAAAGGATTATGGCATTTTCTTAAATCATTAATAAGTTCTTCCATTTCATTAATGCTTAAATTAGTATTAGCTTTAATGCTTGCTTTACAAGCTAAAGTAGCAGCCAAATGATCATTAAATTTAGCTAAATCAAATTCTTTTTCCTTACTAGACACAAGTTCTAATATTTTTCTTATTTGTAAATCTTCAAAACCTTTAGTTAACCAAATAGGATGAGCTTTAATAATTATTGAATTAATTCCAAACTCTGAAATTTCAAAGCCCATATTTTCTAAAAATTCAAAATTTTCTTTCAAAATAATATACTCATTATTAGACAACTCAATAGTGAATGGTAATAGCATTGGTATATTTTCTTTTGTTGGATTAGTTAATTTTTCTTTAAATAATTCATAATTAAGTCTTTCTTTAGCCGCATGTTGATCAATTAAATACATACCAATTTCATTTTGACAAACTATATAAGTTCCATGAACTAAGCCAACTGGATAAAGTAAAGGTAACCTTTCCTTGTTTTCTTTAACTTTTAATTCTTCGTTTTTATAAACATATTTTTCTTCTTGAATATTAAAATCTAGAGTTATTTCTTCATATTTTGGTTTCGAAGAATTATTAAATTGAATTTTTTCTTCGAATTTGTTTTCCAAATCTTCTTTTTTATTTAAATTCACATCACTATCTAAATTAGAAAATTCAATAATATTAACTTCAGGAATTAAAGTTTGACTATTTAATTTATTAGTAATTGTTTTTTTAACTAATTCTAACAATTCCTCTAATTTACTAAATTTAATATCCATTTTCGTCGGATGAATATTAACGTCCACTAAACTAGGATCTAATTCAATATTAATAACAACGATAGGATAACGATTATCTGGTTTATATGAATGATAACTATCATTAATCGTCTTATTTAATTCTTGATTTCTAACTACCCTTCCATTAACTAATGTTATTATATGATTTCGGCCAGCCCGATTTACTTCAGGAAGACTTATAAAACCATTAATAATATAATCATCATCTTCACCATTTATTGAAAGCATTTTTCTAGCAACTTCGACTCCATAAATACTACCAATTGTCTTAAGTAAATTATTAGAGCCATCCGTTTTTAAAATGACATTATTGTTATTAATTAAAGTAAATCTAATTTCTGAATGAGATAAAGCTATTTTATTGACATATTCTGTTATACTAGCTAATTCCGTATATAAACTTTTCATATGCTTAAGTCTAGCTGGTGTATTATAAAATAATTCGCTAACCTCAATGATCGTTCCTTTTCTAGCATCAGTATTTTCTACTTTAATTAATTTACCACCTTTAATATTAACTAATGTTCCAACATCACCAGTACTAGTTTTTAGTAAAACATTACTAACTGACGCAATACTAGCTAATGCTTCACCTCTAAAACCTAAAGTATTTATATTATATAAATCTGATTCATCCATAATTTTACTTGTAGCATGACGATTGAAAGCAACTACTGCATCTTCTTTATCCATTCCAGTCCCATCATCAGTCACTTTAATTAAACTAGTTCCTGCCTCTTTTAACTCAATTTTTATTTCACTACTACCAGCATCAATACTATTTTCTACCAACTCTTTAACAACTGAAGCACATCTTTCAACTACTTCTCCAGCAGCTATTTTATTAGCTAAAATTTCATCCATTACTTTTATTTTACTCATATTTTACTTCACCTAATTAATATTATATCAAAAAAAGATAAATCTCTTTATCTTTTTTTTGATTGTTCTATTATTTTTTCTTTTAATGTACTATCAAAAAATAATTTTAAATATTCTAATTCGCCAGTTGCCGCACTAACAATTGAACCATTTATTAAATTTTGTTTATCTTGTTCGCTAACATCTGCAAAGTTTAATTCATAATTTAAAGAATTATTTAATGAAATAAAATCCACAACTTGTCTTAAATACTCCCTTAAAACACGACCATTACCTTCTCTAAACGGATGAATAACATTTAATTCAGAATAATAATAAGCTAAAAAGGCAACTATATCTTCTTTATTTTTTAATTTGCCTACAGCATCTTTCATTTTATCAATTGTCATTCTTAAATAATTAGCGATGTATTCTGGACGACAAAATGGTGTATTACCTTTAGTAATATTTTCGTTTCTTATTTTACCAGCGAATGGATATAGATGTCCAAAAACAATTTGATGAAGATTTAACAAATAATCAATTCGAAACAATTCAAACGCTTTTGGCGTCTTTCTAGTTTGCAAATCCAAAAGCATTAATGCACTAATTCTACTTTCAACAGCATCTAAAGTTTTTTGATCTCTGATTTCTAAATTATTAATTAAAACCTTAGTCCCAGAATAGCAATATTTTGATTGATAGCTTAAAGCATCTGCAATATTATTTTTTGCGGCCATTATCTCTATTTCCTTTTTCATATTCTATTTGCTCAACTAAACCGTATAGTAGTGAGTCAATCGCATCAAGTCCTAAGCGGTCTTTATATTTTCTATATGTTTCTAAAACTTTATTACTTTCAATTCTAGAAATTTTACGGCCTTCTATTCCTATATTACCTTTGGTCGAAGCCATTTTTTTCTCTAAATCTTTTTTATTCACAATATCACCCAAATCAATTATATCAAAAATAAGAAAAAAAGCAAATAACACGCTACATATTTCTTAATTTCGCATCTAATTTGCTTTCAACATCTTTAATAATTTTATTAAATAAAGTATTAATTTCTTCTTCTTTTAATGTTTTAGTTGGATCATTAAAAGTTAAAGAATAAGCTATTGATTTCTCATCACTTTCCAACTTTTCACCAGTATAAACATCAAACACTTCAATATCAGTTAATAATCTACCACCTGATTTTTTAATAACATCACTTATTTCACTTGATAAAACATCTTTTTTAACTACAAAAGCTAAGTCTTTATTAATGCTTGGATATTTAGATACCTCTTTATATTTTAATGGTTTAATACTAGTTATTAAATCATCCATATTAAGTTCAAACAAATAAATATCATCTTTAGCAAGTGTTGGATGAATACGTCCAATTATACCAATTTCTTTACGATCTAATAGAACCTTCGCACTCATACCAGGATGCATATTAGAAATTTCATCAACTACTAAACTATAACGATTTTTAAGTCCTAAATAATCTAATATATTTTCTAAAATACCTTTAATCAAATAAAAATCAATAGGCACTTTAATACCATGCCAATTATTATTAAGATAATAACCTTTCATTAATACACATATTTTACTTATTTCTTGATAATTTATATCATATGTTTTAGCAATCTCATAAATCATTACATCGTTTACTTTACGAGTTTTATTAAAGTTTAAAACATTTAATAATGAAGGTATTAAAGTTGTTCTTATAACTTCCTTATCACTACTCATTGGATTTGGTAAAACAATATTTTCTTTATTATCATATTTAAATAAACTAGACATTTCTTTAGAAACTAAAGTATAAGTCTTTACTTCATTTAACCCTAAACTTCTTAATCTTTTAGAAATTAATTTACGGTATTTAACATTTCCAACATACTCACCTTTTTTAATAGTTGTTTTAGGTAAAGTAGAAACTAAATTATGATAACCATATAATCTTCCAATTTCTTCGGCAATATCATTAACATTAGCGTCGATATCTAATCTTCTTTTAGGAATTGTGACGATAAATTTATCTCCTTTTACTTGATAAGTAAAGTCTAATCTTTTTAATTCAACTTCCATATCTTCATGACTAATGGTAATACCTAAAATTTTATTTACTTCAGAAGTTGTAAATTCAACAATATTAGGCTTTTTATCAACTTTATCGTGAATAACCATTCCTTTTAATATTTTAGCATCAGCATACTTTTCTAATAAATGACAAGCGCGATTAATAGCTTTTAAAGTATATTCATAATTTAATCCTTTGCCATATCTAATAGATGCTTCACTTTTTAAATTTAAACGATTGGCTGTATTTCTAATACTAACAGCATCAAAAATAGCTGATTCAATTAAAATAGTCTTTGTATTAGCATCATCTTCAGTATTTTCGGCCCCCATAACACCAGCTATACAAACTGGTTTATCGCCATCTGTTATCACAATATCAGTTGAATTTAATACTCTTTCCTTACCATCTAAAGTAATAATTTTTTCATTTTCTTTAGCATCTCTTACTAAAATGTAATTACCTAATTTATCTTTATCAAAAAAATGTAAGGGTTGGCCATACTCTAACATAACATAATTAGAAATGTCAACAACATTATTGATTGGTCGCATTCCAGCCGCAATTAATCTTTTTTTAATAAATTCTGGTGACTCTTTTATTTTAACGTCAGTTACCATTTTAGCTAAATAATATGAACATTTATCTGTTTCCACTTTTAAGTCAAAGTGATTATTAATATCATCATTTATTTCTTTATAATTATCATTTGGTAAAGTCACTTTACGATTTAAAATAGAAGCTATTTCATAAGCAAAGCCAATATGATAATAACAGTCATTATTTCGATGTTTATGAACATCTAATTCATATAAAGTATCCTCTAAATCTAAATATTTTAAAGGGTCTATTCCAACTTTAGCATTATTATCTAATTCATGAATTCCCTTTTTATATGTTTCTTCTGTTTTTTCTTCTAAACCTAATTCATATAAAGCACAAATCATCCCATTAGATTCAACATTTCTAATTTTACTTTTTTTAATTTCAAAATTACCTGGTAAGATTGCACCTGGTAAAGCAACGATTACTTTAAGTCCCTTTCTAACATTATGTGCACCACATACTATTTGCGTAATCTTATTGCCTATATTTACTTGGCAAATGTGTAAATGATCACTATCTGGGTGATCAACACAATCAATTACTTCACCAATTACTAAATTATCTATTTTATTACTAACAACTGATTCTACATTAATTCCTGCTTTTGTAATTTTAACAGCTAATTCATTTAAGTCTTGATCTTCTATATCAATATAATCTTTAACCCAATTTAAACTAATCATTTAATCACTTTCCTTTCTATCAAAGGTTTTTAATTCTCTTAAATCCGTATTATAGAAAACTCTTAAATCATCTATTCCATATTTAAGCATAGCCAATCTTTCTGCGCCAAAGCCAAAAGCAAAACCTGACCAAATCTTAGGATCATAACCACCCATTCTTAAAACATTAGGATGAACTACCCCAGCACCAGCTACTGTTATCCAACCAGTATGTTTACAAATATGACAACCATTTCCTTTACAATTAAAACAGCTAATATCAACTTCTACTGATGGTTCAGTAAATTGATAATAACTTGGTCTAAATCTAGTTATTATATCTTCACCAAATAATTTCTTTACTATAACATCAATAGTCCCTTTTAAATCTGATAGGCTAATATCTTTATCAACTAATAATCCTTCAATTTGCATAAATTGATGAGAATGAGTCGCATCATCATCATCTCTTCGATATGTTTTTCCTGGACATATCATTCTAATTGGATTTTCCCCTTTATTTTCCAACATTGTTCTTACTTGAACAGGTGAAGTTTGACTTCTAAGTAATATTTCTTCATCTTTGATATAAAAAGTATCTTGCGCATCACGAGCGGGATGTCCTTTTGGAATATTTAACATTTCAAAATTATATTTATCTTCCTCAATTTCTGGGCCATCAACCACATCATATCCTAAAGTCATTAATAATTCTTCAACTTCTTCAATTAATTTTTCTAAGATATTAGGACTCCCTAAAGGTATTTTCGTACTAGGTAAAGAAATATCAATTTTTTCATTTTTTAATTTTTCATTTAAAATATTAAGTTCAATTTCTTTATTTTTTTCATCAAATAATTTAGTTACTTCTTGCTTTAAAGTATTGATAATTGGACCTTGAAGCTTTTTTTCTTCAATTGACAATTTACCTAAACTAGCTAACAATTCACTAATGATTCCTTTTTTTCCTAAATATTTAACTCTTATATCATATAAAATTTTAGCGTTCGTTACATTTTTTATTTCACTTAAAACTTCTTCTTTTATTTTATTTGCATCAATCATAATCTTATCTCCTCTCATAATAAAGTCAAGTATTTCCTATACAAAACTTTATAAATTTTTATTATATTTTGATTTTTTAATTAGT
>CALVKL010000045.1 GCA_944332695.1 uncultured Bacilli bacterium | reverse complement strand
ACCTAACAAAAAAATTAACTCAATTGTTGAATTAATTTTTATTAAAAATTTTGTTTCACATCATTGACAATTATACATTTCATTTTTCTTTTATATAAAAGAATTCCCAACCATAATTAAAATAAAAATTGATACTTCCTCATTTCTTATTAATAATTATATATAAAAAACCATTCACTATTTTGTGAATGGTATTAACGCCATAAAACGTGCTTTTTTAATTTCATTAGCAATATGTCTTTGATGTTTAGCACATGCTCCAGTAACTCTACGAGGTAAAATTTTACCTTTTTCATTGCTTATATATTTTTTTATTGTTTCAACATCTTTATAATCAACATCTTTACCGGCACACATTTGGCATATTTTTTTCTTTTTACGATAAAATTCAGCCATTTATATTCCTCCTTATTCTAAAAAGTTGTCATCGATTGATACGCTATCACCAAAATCAGCAAATGGATCATTCTCGATATTAATATCACTAGATGGTTGTTGGAAATCATATGGTGTTGAATTAGTTCTATTTTGAGCTTGAGCTTTAGATTCTAAAAATCTAATACTATCGGCTTGCACATCCATTGAATATCTTTTATTACCATCTTTATCAGTATAATTACTTGTTTGTAATCTTCCTTCAACAGAAACTAAGCTACCTTTATCTAAATATTGACAAACATTTTCTGCTTGTTTTCTCCACGCTACAGTATTAATGAAATCAGTTCTTCTTTCTCCATTTGCGCTTGGAATTCCATCTACTGCAACTGAAAAGCGAGTATATGGTATATTAGAATTAGTATATCTTAATTCTGGTTTAGCAGTTAATCTTCCTACTAATAAAACTCTATTCATAAATCCTCCTTAGTCTTCGATTTTAGTAATCAAATGACGAACGATATCTGATGTATTTCTAGCTTGTCTATCAAATTCATTAATAGCTTTATCATCGCTAGCTTCAAGAACAATAACATAATAGAAACTTGATTTAAAATCTTTAATTTCATAAGCTAATTCTCTTTGTCCCATATCTTTTTCACTAGTTATAGTAGCATTATTATCTGTTAAAATCTTAGAAAATTTTGTAATCACATTTTTCTTTTCTTCTAAAGATAAAGTTGGTCTAGCTATAAACATAATTTCATATTTACGCATTCTAACACCTCCTTATGGACTATTGGCTTTTATAATAAAAGCAAGGAGCAATTTCTTACTCGTTATAGATTATAACAAACAAAAATATTTTTGTAAATACTTTTATTATATTTATATATAATATTTTTTTTAATATTACACAAAATATAATCGGTGATTAATATGTATTATTTAAATTATTTTTTTGTTTTTTCTATTATTGGACATATAATCGAAAGCTTTATTTATTATAATGGAGAAAGTGGAATATTATTTGGATGGTGGACACCAATTTATGGAATTGGCATAATTTTGATATTGTTAACAAATAAACTAATTAATAAATTACGTATAAATGAATTTATAAAGGTAATATTATTGTTTATTATATCTGCAATATTATTATCAATTATTGAAGTTTTTGGCGGTTATTTGATTGAATGGTTTTTTGGTTTTAGTTTTTGGGATTACAGCGATTATAAATATAATATTGGAAAATACGCCGCTTTAGAAATGGCTATTATTTGGGGAATATGTAGTGTTATTATATACTTTGTTAAACCATTTTTAGATAAAATAATAAGTAAAATACCTAAATATTTTACTTATATTTTAACTATTTTATTTATAATAGATGTTTTCTTAACAATTTTTATTAAACATTAAATCTAAAATAACAAATATCGCCATCTTGCATTAAATAATCTTTTCCTTCCAATCTTACTTTACCTGCTTCTTTAACTAATTTTTCATTGCCGTATTTTTCTAAAGCATAATAACTAAATATTTCTGCTCTAATAAATCCTTTTTGAAAATCGGTATGTATTATTCCAGCACATTCTGGTGCTTTCATTCCTTTTTTGAAAGTCCAAGCTCTTACTTCATCTGGTCCTGCTGTAAAAAATGTTTCTAAACCTAATAATGAATAGGTTGCTTTAATCAATTTATCTAAGCCACTTTCTTCAATTCCTAAATCATTTAAAAATTGGTTTTTTTCTTCATCATCTAAATCACTTAATTCTTCTTCTATTTTTGCGCATACCTTAATTACTTTGGCGTTTTCGGCTTCTGCATATCCTTCAACATTAATAACATGATGATTATTTTTATTCAACAAATCTTCTTCATTAACATTTGCCATATAGATAATTGGTTTAGATGTTAAAAAGTTAAATGGTTTAATTATTTCTTTTTCTAAAGTTGTTAAATCCATTCTTCTTATAGGAAAGTTTTTAAGTAAACTTTCTTTTATTTTAGTTAATACTTCCAATTCTGTTAAAGACTCTTTATCCTTTGACATAATAGCTTTTTTGCCAATTCTATTTAATCTATTTTCTACTACTTCCAAATCAGCTAAAACTAATTCAATATTAATTATTTCAATATCTCTAATGGGATTTACTGTTTCATTAACATGAATAATGTTTTTGTCTTCAAAACACCTAACAACTTCAACAATAGCATCAACTTCTCTGATATGTGACAAAAATTTATTGCCTAAACCTTCCCCATGTGAAGCACCACTTACTAATCCCGCAATATCCGTAAATTCAAATGTTGTAGGAACTAAACTTTTTGGTTGATATAATTCGTTTAAAAAATCTAATCGTTTATCTGGAACAATAACTACTCCGACATTAGGTTCAATAGTTGCAAAAGGATAATTAGCAGCTAAAATGTGTTTTTTTGTTATTGCATTAAATAATGTACTTTTCCCAACATTTGGTAAACCTACAATTCCTGCTGTTAATGCCATAAAATCACCTCAAATACTTATATAGTATATCATTTTATTTAAGTTTAAACAATAGCAACTAAAAATTCAAACACAAAGTTTGAATTTTACATTGTCGCTAAAGTATCTATTCCTAATGGAAGACCAGCTATATACCAAACGATTAAAATTAATAACCAAAAAATAATCGTTATTAAAATAATTGGCCAAATTAATTTCACGGTATTAAGTACTGTTATTTTATTTTCGTTAATATTATATTTTTGAATCAAGCCAAGCATAATTACAAAATAAATAAATAATGGCGTTAATATTTTACCAACACTATCAGCAGCTTTAAAGACAAATTGGGCAAAATCAGGTGTCAAATTTCCACGCATAAATAATGGTACTAAAATAGGCGAAATCAAAGACCACTTTCCTACACTATCTGGTATTAAGAAACTCATTAATATGACAAATATAAAAGTAATAACAATTAATAATATCCCTGTAAAATCAAATAAACTAATTAAATAAATCAATTTGTTTGCAATAACAACACCTAAATTTGTCCATTCAATTATTCCTAATAAAATAGATGATAAAAACATTAAAACAAACAAATAACCAATATTATTAAATTCTTTAGTTAATCCCCATGTATAATCATAATTTGTTTTAAAATTTTTACTCAAAATACCATAAACTAAACTAGTAATACTTATAATTAATAAATATATAAACATAAATGATAAATTGAATGGAGATGTTGAACTAAATAATTTAGCTACATAACTAGTTTGCGTTTCATCTAATAATATACCATTAGGTTTAATTAACAATATAACTAAAAATGATAAAATAACAAAAGTAATAAAACTTCCTAATAAAGCTTTATTAGAAGTTTTCAATTCATCTTCATATTTTTCCTCTTTAATTATTTTTTTACTTAAATATCTTTCAACTAAAGTGGTTAAAAGAAAACTTAATGCAATAGTACTTATAATCATTATATAAAGATTCGAATATAAATTAAACTTATACGAACCATCAACATTAACTGCTGCTATTTCTGTTAATACGCCTAAAGCATAATCATTGTAGTTATAAAACAAACCAGTTCCATAACCTAGAGTAATACCTACAAACACAGTAATAATACCTAACACAGGGCTTTTATTAATATACTGATATAAAATAGCAACTAAAGGTAATAATATAATATAACTATAATCACCAATTATCGTTGATATAACGGATACAAAAATAACGATAAAAGTTAAAATTGGTGATTTTAATTTCTTTAATGAAGCAAAAACATGTTTTAACAAACCGCTGCTTTTAGCAATACTTGTAGCCATAAATGATATTATCAATAATACAAGCGGTTGTAGAAGGACAAAATTAGTAATTATATTGCTAAAAAAATACTTAATTCCTTCTTTTGAAAATATATTATTAATAACCACAATTGATGTTTCTAAAGAACCATTTTCAATTGTTGTTTGTGTACTGTCAATATTTAATATAGATAACCAACTACTAATCATTATTGCTATAAATATCAACAGTAATATAGTGATTATGGGTGATATAGTTTTCTTGCTTTTATTCTTGGCCATAAATCCTCCTATAATTTAATTATTTTTTTTATCTTTTTATTAAATTCTACTCGTGGCAACATAATAGTATGATTGCACTTACAACATTTTATCTTTATATCAGCGCCTACTCTTACTATTTCAAATTCACTATTTTTACAAGGATGTTCTTTTTTCATCATAACAATGCTGCCTAATTTATACTCTTTCATGAATCACCAACTTATTATAAGGTATTTCAATATTATTTTTATCTAATTCTATTTTAACTCGTTTCCTTATTTCTCTTTGAATAGCACCTTGACTACCTGATTTAACTTCCGCTGTAATTCGAAAAACAACTGAACTTTCACCTAGTCTTTCAATTCCTAATAATTGAATTTCCCCTTTTAAATCAGTTAATTCATTTTGTAAACTTTTACATATTTTGTTTAATATTTTTTCCACTTTATTAATATCAGCTTCATAAGCGACATCAACATCAACTATAGCCATTGAATTAGCCATACTATAGTTAATAACTTCATTAATAGTACCATTATTAATAACTAATATTTGTCCTTCATATGCTTTAATACGTGTTGTTCGCATTCCTAAATTAATGACTTCTCCTTTAAAACCGTTGATAGTTACAACATCACCTACATTATAACTATCTTCGAAAATAAAAGAAATTCCCGCAATAAAATCTTTCAATAAGTCTTGAAAAGCTAATCCTAAAACAACGGTAACAGCACCTAAAGAAGTAACAATAGCACCAGTGTCCACGCCATAAAAGCTTAGTATTATTGTTATAGAAATAATTAAACACAAAACGCGAGCTAAATTAATAAAAAAATTAATTAACGTTAATTGTTTATTATGATTTATTTTTTTCGTTTTAAAATCAAAAACTTTTTTAATAATTTTTATTAAAGTTTTATAAAGAAGAAACATTATAATGATAGTTATAATTGGTCCAATTACTTTTATTGATAAAAATATACTTAGAATTTTTTCCATCATATCACTCTCTTATATTTAAAATTTCTAAAATTCTATTTAAATCAGCTACATTTGTAAAATTAATCTCAATTTTTTTATCTTTTACTTTTACCTTAGTATCTAATTTTTCTCTTAATAAATCTTCTACATATTTATAATCTTTATTAATTTCCTTAATAGGCCTTTTTATTTTGTTTTTTCTTTCTTCTTCAATGGTAATTTCTTCAGTTTCTCTAACTGGAAGTTTGTTTTCAACAATCATTTTCGCATATTCTAACATTTTTTCTTCATTTTCTAATTTACTTAATACTCTTGCATGCCCCATTGTTAATTCATTATTTATAAGCATTTCCTGTATTTTATTAGGTAATCTTAATAAACCTAAAATATTAGTTATATGACTTCTACTTTTACTTACTTTATTACTTAATTCTTCCTGTGTTAAGTTTAATTTTTCAATCATTGATTTATAGGCTAAAGCCTCTTCAATTACATTTAAATTTTCTCTTTGTAAGTTTTCAAGTAGAGCTATTTCAATCATTTGATTTTCCGAAAAATCTCTAATTATTGCCGGTATTGTTTGTTTGCCCGCTAATTTAGAAGCTCTAAGTCTTCGTTCTCCAGCAATCAAATAGTAACCTTTAATATTTTTTTTAACAATTATCGGTTGAAATACACCATTAATTTTTATTGATTCCGCCAATTCTCTTAAAGATTCTTCTTTAAATACTTTTCTTGGCTGATAAGGATTAGGTTTTATTTCATCTAAATTTATTTCAACTATTTCATCCCTTGGCGTACTTTCATAAATTTGTTTTTCAAAACTACTATAATCTAAATTTTCACTGTTAAATAATTGCTCTAACCCTCTACCAAGAGCTCTTTTTTTAGTTTCCATTGTGATCAATCACCTCTTTAGCTAAATTAAGATAAGCCATTGTCCCTCTATTTTTTGGATCATAAGCTAGAATTGGTTTCCCATGACTTGGCGCCTCAGATATTTTTATTAATCGTGGAATAATAGTGTCATAAACTTTCTCTTTAAAATAGGCTTTTATTTCTTCAACTACTTCTAACCCTAAAATTGTTCTACTATCTAACATTGTTAATAATACACCCTCAATATCTAGCGTTGGGTTTAAATCTTTTTGAACTAGTAATATAGAATGAAGTAATTGGGTTATACCTTCTAAAGCAAAAAATTCACATTGGACTGGAATAATAACTGAATTAGCTGCTGCTAAAGCATTAGTAGTTAATATTCCTAAAGATGGCGGACAATCTATTATTATATAATCAAATTTTTCTTTAGCAACATCCAAATATTTTTTTAGTTGTCCTGATTTATTAAAACTATGATCAAGTCTACTTTTTTCCATCAATTCAATATCAGCTCCTGCTAAGTTAATAGATGCTGGTATAATATATAAATTTTTAAATTTTGTTTTTATAATTACTTCTTCTAATGTAGCCCTATCAGTTATTAAATCATAAATTGTTTTTTCGTGAGAACTTTTACTTACCCCAACGCCAGTAGTACTATTACCTTGACTATCTAAATCTACTAATAATACTTTTTTCCCTAAAACACCCAAAGATGCTGATAAGTTTATACTTGTGGTTGTTTTACCAACTCCACCTTTTTGATTAACTAAAGCTATAACACGACCCATAACATCACCATTTTTCTACAAATATTATTTTATCACATTTTAATCTAATTAGGTAGTCTTAAGATAAAATTTCTTTAAATTCTATTTTATCTGTATTTTAATATTTATAATACAAAGAAAAAACGATTTTTTGATTTCTCTACTAAACCGTTTTTTTCTATCTATTCACGCTTTTGTCCTTATTTTATCATATTTTATATCTTAAATTTCATATGGACTTGACCAAGTACCATTACCTTTAGTAATAGTGACATTAGAGTTGATTACAATAACTGGGCGAGCTCCGGAAGCGACGGAAACGCTGCCGCCGCCAGCGGAACCATCGTAGCTTACATCCCACGCACCAGAGACATCTATATATGGTGTCATTGTCCAATAACCACTTGCATTTGTATTAATATTTGTAGTTGTATATCCTTTAGTTAAGATACTACTACTTTGACTCGATAGCATTTCACCCACTCTTATTAATCCAACTGTGGCGTTTACTTTGTATGTTGGGTTGGTTTCTTCTAAGGATATTTTATAATTATCACCATAACTAAAGTTATTTTGATACCATGAATAATCTATTACTAA
>CALVKL010000044.1 GCA_944332695.1 uncultured Bacilli bacterium | reverse complement strand
TAAAAATTCAGCATACCATATATCTAAACGCCACCAATTATTCCTTTTTTTCTCAAATATATTTTTCTTAAAAAATCTACTGGAACAACCGTAAAGCTTAACAAAAACATAATTTGAAATTCAAAAAAAGTAAGTCCTGATGTTCTAAACAATTCTCCACCAAAATAAATTAATAAAATTTGAACAACAAATATAAAACTAATAATTAAAATAAAAGCCTTATTACCACTTAAATGCGATAGTAAATTAAGTCGATGGGTTCTTGCATTAAAACTATTAAAAATACTAATAAAAATAAACAAACCAAAGAAAGCTGTTAAAATATATTGTTCACCACTTCTAAACAACTGATGAAAAATAGGCAACTTTAAAAATAAAATACATATTAAAGTTGAATATATACCGGTAAAAAATATTTCATCTTTCATATATTGATTAATAATTGGTTCATCTCTTCTTTTAGGCTTTTCTTCCATGTATTCTTTTAAAGGAGCTTCAAACGAGAATGCTAAAGCAGCCAAAGTATCCATAACCATATTTATCCACAGCATCTGAATAACGGTTACCGGCGTATCCACACCAATAAAAGGCCCTATTATTGATAAACTTACTGCACATATATTAACCGTTAATTGAAAAATAATAAATTTACGAATACTTTTAAAAATAGTTCTACCAAATAAAATTGCTTTAGCAATTGACAAAAAATTATTATCTAAAATAACGATTTCACTTGCTTCTTTAGCAACTTCTGTCCCTGAACCAAAAGCAAAACCAACATCAGCTCTTTTCAAAGCCGGAGCATCATTAACACCATCACCAGTCATTCCAACAACTAAATCTAATTCTTGACTAATTCTAACTAAACGACTTTTATCCTGAGGAATTGCCCTTGCAACAACTCTTAATTTTGGTAAAACTTCTTTTAGCTTCTCATCTGACATATTTTTCATTTCATCACTAGTTAAAATTAAATCACCATCTTGGTATAACCCAACTTCTTTAGCAATAGCTAAAGCTGTTAATTTATTATCACCAGTTACCATTACCGTTTGAATAGAAGCTTTTTTAACTAAATCAATCCCTTCAAATGCTTCTTTTCTAATCTCATCTTTTATTAATACAAAACCAACCAAAGTTAAATTTTTAGCATTTTCTTTAGAAGAAGCAAAAGCTATAATCCTATTGCCTTCTTTAGTTAGTTTTTTTAAATTATCTTCGATAATTATTTTTTTTCTCAAGAACTTTTTATTACCTTCACTATCAAAATAAAATTCACATTGCTTTAAGATAACTTCAGGTGCGCCTTTAACTAAATAAATGTTTTCATTTTTATATTTTATTGTTGTAGAAGAGTATTTATTTTTGCTATCAAATGGTACTGTTTCAATAATATCATACTCATTTTTATTTTTTATATTAGTAAATTTTAAAATAGCACGATCAGTTATATTTCCACCAATTATTTTATCTTTATCATAAGTACTAGCATTATTATAAACTAATGAAATCAAAGCTATTTCTTTTAAACCCTTTTCTATATTATCAAAGCAATCATATTTTTTTAAATCAGCGTTTAAAAAATGGGTGACCTCTAAGTTACCTTTTGTAATAGTTCCCGTTTTATCACTAAATAAAATATTAATACTTCCAGCCGTTTCTATTCCTGTTAATTTTCGAACTAAAACATTATTTTTAAGCATTCTTTTAACATTAGAAGATAAAACTAAAGTAATCATCATTGGTAGTCCTTCTGGAACCGCTACTACTATTACTGTTACGCATAACGTTAATGCATATAAAATATGCCCGCTTATTAACGGTAAATTTGTAACAGTTTCTTTAATTAAATCAATATCAAAATTATTTTTTATAAAAATAACGGAAAATAAATAAGATATAAAAACTAAAAAAGCTCCGATATAACCAATTTTACTAATTATTTGCGCTAATTTTCTTAGTCTTAATTTAAGTGGACTTTCCGGTTGTTCTTGTTGTAGTTCTTTAGAAATAGCGCCATAAAAAGTATTATCGCCCACTTTAGTAACAATCATTGTCGCTTGTTTTGAATAAACAATGGTCCCCCGATATACGATTTTATTTTCAATATTTTTATAAATTTCTTTAGTTTCCCCAGTCAAACTAGATTCATCAACACTTATTTCTCCCTCGATAATCTCACCATCTGCAGGTATTCGATCACCCGATTCTAACAAAACAATATCCCCAACTACAACTTCCTCAATATTAATTTCTGTTTTTTTATTATTTCTTATAGCCTTACATTTTATTTTAGAAGATTCTTCCTGTAATTTTTCAAAAGCTTTCTCACTACCATACTCACTAACAGTTGAAATAAAAGAAGCCAAAAATATCGCAATTACAATTCCAACCGTTTCATACCAATCAAAACTTTGAATTAAAAACACTGTTTTAATACCTAAAGCAATTAATAATATCCTAATAATTGGATCACCTAAAGTTGATATATATTGTTTAATAAAACTTTTTTTTTTGCTAGAATTTATTATATTAGCTCCAAATTTTTTTCTTGATTCAATTACTTCATTATCCATCAGTCCCATAATATCACCTATTAAAAAATATTAAAAAAAAAATCTAATATTAGATTTTTAAATCGACAAAAATACACATTTATAAAAAAACATACTAACATTCTTCTCTTTTGCCATCTTTTATAATATACTCCTCTTTATTTTGAGAATCAAAAACATACGTAACTTTTGATTTTTTTTCTACTGTATTTTTTTGATTAATATTGGATTCATCAATTAAATTTTCAACCAGATTATCGAAATCTTTATTAAATTCTTTATTTAAACTGTTATTAGTGTTGCCAAATATTAAATCCAATTTTTCTTTTATTTGGCTTTTGTTAAAAGGTTTAGCAATATAATCGGCAAATCCTTGCGCCATATATTTTTCTTTTGCTCCAGCTACGGCATCGGCGGTTAAAGCTATTACTGGCGTTTTGAAATTTTGTCTTTCTTTTAGTCTTGCCATGGCGGTCTCACCACTCATTTTAGGCATCATAATATCCATCAATATTAAGTCGTATTGATTTGTATCAGTTACTTTATTCAAACATTGTTCACCATCATAACATTCTTCAATATCAAAATCAAACCCAGAAAGTGCCTTAGTTGCTACCTTAATATTTAATTTATTATCATCAACTATTAAGACTCTTTTATGTCTGTAATTAGGTAATTCCTCTTTTTTTTCAGAATTTAATACTTCTTTTTTTAATGTCAATTCGTTTTGAGATGATATTTTTTCAAGTGGATTAGTTAATAGATTAATTTTTTGAGGAATTTGAACTATAAAAATAGATCCAGTCCCAAATTGACTTTGAACATTTATTTTTCCGCCCATCATTTCAACTAATGATTTTGTTATTGCTAAGCCCAATCCAGTACCCTCTGTAGTAGAATTTTTTTCAATATCTAATCGTTCAAATTTTGTAAATAATTTATTAATCATGTCAGCTTTAATGCCTCGACCAGTATCTTGAACAGTAATTATTAAATTACAATATCCCTTTTGATTAATACATTTAACAGTTAAAGTAATATTTCCTTGTTCCGTATACTTTATCGCATTAGATAATAAATTATTTACAACTTGTTTAATATGTGTTTTATCCCCAATTAATTCATATGGAATATCCTCTGCTATATCAAGTTTAAATTCTATTGGCTTATCACCAATTCTCGTTGTCGTTACGTTACATAGTTTAATTATTTCTTCTTTAAAATTATAAGGATTATTAACTATTTCTAATTTACCTGATTCTATTTTATTAATATCGAGAATATTACCTACTATTTCTAGTAAAGTTTGACTAGCATTTAAGATATCTTCCGTATCTTCAATAACCTCTTTAGGAACATTCTTATAACTAGCTATATCTTCAGATAGACCAACTATCGCATTTAATGGTGTTCTTATTTCATGAGACATACTACTTAAAAAATCACTTTTTGCTCGATTGGCTTTTTCCGCTTCATTTTTAGCAATTTCCAATTTTTCAATCATCTTCAAATCAGGATTTTCTATAAAAAAATACATAATTACCAAAATCATTGTATGCATAGATGTTAAAATTAAAATTCTTTGATCGACAAATTGCGTCAAACTGCCTAATGTTCCAAATAATAAAACAGCAATTAAAATCGCATATTGTTGCTTATTTTTGTTTTTAGCTTTCCAAATTGAAATAATACTTCTTGTTAACCATAATCCCAATTGTAAAGCCGATAAAACAAATAAAATATCAACTGATGGGCCATAAGTATAATAATAACCATCTTCGGAAAACACGTTTAACGGTAAAGCATAACTTATAAAAATCATTATAATATAAGGAAATAAAGATAATAATAAATCACGTTTGAATGTTTTTACAATATTAAAATCATTTTGGCCATATTTCTTATTTGTAAGCAACATTAAATAAAGATTTAAAGCAAAATTAAATGTTACAATATATGCAATATACAATTTTAATATAAACATTTCAAAGAAAGTGTTTGTGCTTGTTTTTATTACTACATAATAACATCCTAATTCCAAAATGACACCAATCAAATTTAAAAACATAATTCCTATCAACAAATTATTTTCAAATATTTTAATCCTTTTTTTAGAAAAATGAACTATTAAAAAAATTATGATATAAACCAAGGCAGATATCGGAAAACCTATAAATGTCATTTTACTCCTCCTCTATTTTTATCATTATACAATTTTTAACCAAAAAAGACAACACACATGCATTGTCTTATATATTCATTTTAAATTTTTTGACTTTCTCAATTTCTGTTTCTTTTTTGCTTTCTTCACTATCTATAGAAATCTTACAAATTTCTTTTCCAGTGATTTGTAAATAATCTTCAGTTTCATATTTTAGAGTTTCATAGTCTCTCTTTCCGCTAATTGGACTTGTTGGAAATTTATCCCTTAATTTATAGGCAAAAGGAATGGCTTCCGGATTAGAAAATTCTTTCATACATTCCACATTGATTATAAAAAGTATTTCTTTTGATAAATTTTTAAATTTTTCTTCTAAAACTATATGAGCAACCGGAACTACTCTTCCATCAACTGTTAATGGCACAATTTCACATTCTTTGACATATCTGTTGTTTGCAATCTTATTTTCGATTTCAAACAAATACACAATATTACCTTTTGAATCAATAAATGAGTCAGCACCTCGGCCTACAACTCTATAAACACCCTTCTCATCCATCGTCGCGATATCACCTGTTTTTCCCCAAATTTTACCATTTTGATCAATTTCAAAGAATTTGTCCGTAGCTTCAGGATTATTAAAATATCCTTTCATCATACTAGGTGTAAATATTTTTATAATACCTTTTTCTCCGACTTTTACAGGCTCATTTGTCTTAGGATTTACAATTTTGGCCTCAACAAATGGCATTAATATACCAGATTCATTTATTCTATCTTTAATATCCATATTAAACATTGCCATTGTACCAAATTCACTCATACCATAACCAATAATTAAGTTTTGTTTTACCCCCGCTTGTTTCATTTTATTATTTATTTGCATTGCTAACTTAATTGGAACTGGTTCTCCACCTGTAAATGGCATATCTAAGAATGATAACTGGCCACTTTTTATATCTTTATCTAACAAACTAATATAATGAGCTAATGAGCCAACGACTATATTTGGTTCATATTTTTTTAAATCCGTTAAGAATGTTTGGGGATTATAAACAGGTTGCATAATATTGGTACAGCCAAATGCCAATGGTGTATTTATACAATGGCATAAACTAGTTCCATACATTGGTGGAATTAAAACTAAATTTCTATCTCCAACTTTTGAACCAAATCCATCTTTAGCATCATATATTGAAATCATATTATTTAATGAATCATTTGTTAGTACAACACCCTTAGGGTTTCCAGTAGAACCACTAGTATATACAATAGCAGTTTCCTTTTGTTCAACAAATTCAGGAGAAACTATTTCTTTTTTAGAAGTAGTACTCAATCTATTAAATTCCGGATAGGTTATATAATCAACACCAGGAATTAATTGTTCTTTTTTTAAATTTTTTCTTCTTACTAAAATTTTATATAAAAATGCCGATTGTTCCGTTATAGATGAAACCATAATTTTTTCTATGTTTGTTTGGGCAATAGCATCTTGTAGCATTGGATAAAATCTATCTAACACAATTAATAATTTTGAATTAGTTTCATTAATATATTTTTTACTATTAATCTTAAAATAATTAGGATTTACAAGTTGTGTTATAGCACCAATTTTATTTAAAGCATAAAAATGTGCCATACTATCAACAGTACCAGCCGTACACATTGTTACAATATCACCATTTTTTACACCTAATTCAATGAATCCTTTAGCTAAAGTGTCGACAAGCCCAAAAAATTCTTTATAAGTTATTTGACTACCGAAGCTTTCGAAAGCTGCGACATTTAAATTTGATTGATTCCTTTTTACAATATTTTCAATAACTGTACTTTCTATTTTCTTTATCACAACAACTCCTCCTTTGTTTGATTGGTATAATAACATTTTTCTGTTCATTTGTCAAACTTTGCTAGACATCAAAAAATAATATTTTTTCAATATTATTTAATTTTTCCATAATCATTTTCCTTTAATATAATTTATTTTATATTTGTTATATGTCATTATAAAACTTCTTATACATACTATTAATAATATTTCATTACCATTCAATATACCTAAAATAGATATCATTATACTATAAAATAATCCACTTTGTTTATAATTTAAATCATCAATTAATTTATAACAAAAATATATATTTAAACTACATAAAATAACTGAAACAAGCGAATTAAAATGTTGTTGATATTTTAAAGCAAAATAAATATTAAAAATAGAAATAAATAAAATAACATAACTAAAATTATAATCATCGATATCTATCTTTTTTAAATTATCACTTTTCCACAATAATAAATTAAAAATAATTAATATTAAAATCAAAACTACTATTCTAACAACTATATACGGATATGAATAAACAACAAAATTATTTTGACTAATTGTATTATCAAATAACGACCTAAAAATTATTATTAATAAATAAATATTTAATAAAAGTTCACATATTTCATATATCATATTTGTTTTAATTTTTTTATTAAATAATAATCCTCTAATTTTAGGCAATAATAAAATTAAAATTAAGCCAAATAATCCTAATACATTACTTGTAAAGCCATCAATTATAAATAAACCAATTACAATTATAACATTCAAAATTAAATTTAATTTAAACATCCTTATCACCATTTATATTATAACATTAATAATCTTAAAATGTATTAATTTTATAATAAATACACATAATAATTAAAAAGTAGGTGAATTTATGGATAAAGATTTAGATAAAATTATTAATCATATAAGAACAATGAATGGCAATAGTACTGATATCAATGTTAGATATTTTAATATTCATAATAAAAAAGTGGCTTTTATGTTTTTAGAAAGTGTTGCTAATGACGATAAAATTAGTAATTTTTTAGGTAAGAGTTTAAGTATAACCGTTAGAAATAAAAAAAATCTCTTTGAAAATTTATTTGAACATATTAATAATACTATTCCTAACAGTAAAGTTAAAACAATAAATAACTATGAAGATATTTTCTATCATTTGGCAAGCGGATTTACTTGTGTTTTTGTCGATGGTTATAATAAAGCAATCACTTTAGAAACTAAAGCTTTATTAGATAGAAGTGTTAC
>CALVKL010000043.1 GCA_944332695.1 uncultured Bacilli bacterium | reverse complement strand
GATTCGAACCCCCGCGCCGTTTCCGACCTCCCGGTTTTCAAGACCGGTCCCTTCAACCAGACTTGGGTATTTCTCCACTTTTTTGTCGAACACGTAGATTATACCATAAAACAAAATAAAAAGTCAACCCTTAAACTACAATTTATTTTATTATATGCCAATTAAAATTAAGATATTAAATATAATAATAACCCGGGCTAATAATAGTCCGAGTTATTATTTAAAATTCAATAAATTTCAAAGTATTATAAAGTACATCATCTATTTTAATATAAACAGAATATTTGCCACTCAATCCTTTACTATTAATATATTTATTAGTATTAAGTCCGTTTTTAGTTTCTTCTTCAGTAAATATATCGACACATAAAGCTGTATATGGTTTTTTACTTATTCGCCATTCATAAGTATTAATTACCATATTTTTAGCTAAAATTATTTCAACATCGGTTCCTTTTTTAAATGTTCCATTTATTACTAAACGATCATCTTCTTTAGTAAATGTAATATTGTGATTATTGTACTCTTCATCAGGATTTTTTGCATTTAAAATTAGTGATAAGCTTTGCGTATTTTCTGTTTCACCAAGTGAGCCTACTTTTTTAGCTTGACCTAATACTAATTGTTCATTATCAACATATAAATCCATTTTTTCAACACGATAATTATTCGTAGGCAATTCGATTTCAAAAATAATTTCATCATTAAGTAATTCGGTTGTAATACTTTTTAGTTCATCAGCGCCAGCTAATCCGGCTGGTTGATTTAATACTTTACCATCTTTATAAGCGATTCCTCCCGAATGAACGATATAGTGATTAGCATCTAAATAATCAACATCAGAAATATAAGGTGAATAATAATCGCTTCCTCTTTCTTTGCCATATTGCCATATTTGTTCGATTGTCATATTGTCAGTATCAATTTTATACATAACACCTCTAGTATAACTTTCACTAGCTTTTACATATTCTTCTTTTATTTTTGATTTATTGTTGCCATTATCTAAAATAAAGACATAACCTTCTGGTGTAATCATGGCTGCGTGTTGACTCCATTGCCATTCAAAGTCGTCACCAATTGGAGTAAAGAAATATTTTTGATATTCATCACTCCAGTTTGTTGGATCACCAATTATCCAATTTAATTTTCCTGTTCCATAGTCGATATTAATAACCGCATCTTGATGACGACCAGATAAAGTTATCGAATTAGTATTTTTATCATACCATACTGAATTGTTGTGGAACCAATCATAATCAGTCCAATTTTCACTTTTACCATCACTCATATTTAATATATTTTTTAAATCGAATGTTTTAACAATTTCGCCTGTTTCACGATCTAATTCAACAATATAATCTTCAACAGTTCCTTTAGAATTATTAAAATCATCACTAGCAATTAATAAATTACCATTTTCCATTTCATAATAATCATGGTGATATCCTCCAGGAAGACTATATTCAACATAGATTTTACCTAATAAATCCATTTCATATAAACCAGTCATATAATATGGTGGATTAACTAATCTTTCCGTACTAACCAATAAATGGCCATTTTCTAAACGGTCTATTTTCCACAAAGCATAATTAGTTAAATACCATCTAACATCACCATTAACATCATAAGCACAAGTATAGCCACTACTTGAAGGTGTGAAGAAATAAAGTTGATTATCTAAATTTTGTTTATCAGCTTCAACCCTTGTTGGTAAAATAAAATCATCCGGCAATTTTTCTGTTTGAATATTTATCGTTTTACTAATCGTTTCATCATTAATCTCATATTCAATTATAACTTCATTATTATAATCTGCATATAAACCATAGATTGATAACAAATGTTCTTGACTAGCATTAAAAGTGTGTGTAAAAGTAGTGTTTTCGTCTTTACCAACAATTGTTACAGTTGGACTTACTTCTTCATCTGTCTCAAATAATATCAAAGCAGTCAAAGGCGAATTACCATATGGATTTAAAATCACATTAGGTTCATCAATAGTATAACCGTCTGTTTTAAAATCCTTTTCTTTGTTATATTGACTTGTTATCAAACTTCCACTAATAGCGACCTTTTCAGTATTTTTATTGTTGTTATTAAATAAAATGAATAAAATAATCAATAAAACAACTAATAAAACAATCCAAACCCACATTTTTTTATTTTTCATAAATACCTCCTCATATTTAATTTTAAAACTATTTTATCTAAAATGCAATAAATTATAAGTTGAAAAAATACTCAACTTTAAGTTGAGTATTAATTTGTACAACTATCTTCTAGTTTTAAAGAGATTTTGTGAAAAATATTTTCTCCTTCAACAGTTGTCGCATCTATTTCTAAATGTAGGCTATCTTCGGAATATAGCTTACAAGTTTCTACATTAAAATTTACTTCTTTTAAAAATTCTTCTAGTGTTATACCATGATCTTCTTCATAATTATATCTACCAATTTCCATTTTTACTTTATCATTAGATTCATATAAAACACATTCAAGTTTGCTATATTTGTTATCATCCATTTCACCGCAATAAGTTATATGAGAAATATAAATAAAAGACTTTGCTTCATTATAAGCAATACTTCCATTAACCGTAAAATCATTACAATTAGTCGATAATGTTTTAAATTCAAAATCATTATTTTTTAAAAGCAAAACAATAAATAAAATAATAACTAACAGTATCACAACCAAAATAAGCAATTTTAATAAATTGTTTTTCGATTTATTTGATATTTTAGCATCTAATAAATCTTCTAATTTTAAATTGTATTCTTCACAAATTAGTTTTAAAATTGAAAGATCAGGAATATTTTTGCCATTTTCCCATTTTGAAACAGCTTGATAAGTGACTCCAAATTTTTCAGCAAAAGCTTGTTGACTCAAATTGTTTTCTGTTCTTATTTTTTTTATTGCTTGACCAATTTTTTCTTGATTCACTATCTCACTTCCTTATTTATTAATTATACTATGGATTAAATTAGTTGTAAATAATTTAATAAAAAAACAAACCTATATTGGTTTGTAATTTTTAAGTGGTGCCTAAGGCCGGACTTGAACCGGCACGGAATTTGACTTCCGCAGGATTTTAAGTCCTGTGCGTCTACCAATTTCGCCACTCAGGCATAATCTTGTCATCAACTGACAAGACTAATTATACAACATTATTCTTTATTTGACAATACTTTTTTTGAATTTTATATAAAATTTATTCGACATTTAGCTAATTGTTTTAATCTTTTGGCTTTGATTCGGTTTTTATCACTTTCAAAAAACCAAGTATATGCAGCTTCCCATATTGCAACCCATCCAATTATCAAAATAACTTCTGATATAACCTCATTGCTGCTTATACCTCGAAAATAAGCTAAATATATTAAAATGATACCAATAAAGAAAATAATTGATTTCTTTATATTTGAAAATTTTAAAATTAAAGTATATTCTTTCAAGTCGGTTTTATAATTTTCATGAACCATTTTAATAAATTCTTCTTTTTCATTAGCGTTAATCTTAAAATTTGTTTTAATATTTAAAGTAATGCGATTAGATAATGATTTACCACGACATTCCTCTAAAATATAATTACTTAATCTATCTGATAATTTTGCATTATTAAATTGACTAATATAATCATCTTTCCCATCAAAACTAATTTCAATTATTGTTTCTTTTTTCATTTAAATCTTCCTTCTTATATTTTAAAATCATCAAGAAAGTCATCGATAGTTAAAATTTTTTCATCAACATCATCTAAAGATATTTCAATAATTTCTTCTTCGATAATATTTTGATTTTCTTTTTCTTCTTTAGCTAAACTAACTTCTTCAAAACAATCAACAATACCTTTTTTATTAATAACTGTTCCGGTTGAATAGCGATCGACGATTGGTAATTCAGTTACTTTCATATAATTTATATCAGTAGTTAAAATACCTATTTTTTTAACATTGATAAATGTTTTTAATATATGATAAGGATTAGTTTTAACATCTCTTACTAACAACACTCCTCGTCTTGCTCGTGTCGATAATTCAAATTCGCTCATTTTAACTCTTTTACCAGTTCCATTAGCTGTAATAACAGTTATATAATCAGCATTGTCAAATAAAATACCATTAGCTACTTCATCATTTTTTAAATTGATTGCTTTAACGCCACTAGCTTTAATACCTACTATTGATATTTCGTCGGTTTTATATCTCAATCCATAACCATTTTTAGTTGTGATAAAAACTTCACTACCATTATTTTCAGATACACTAACAACTTTATCTTTATCTTTTAATTTCATACAACTCATTGGTTTAGAATATCTTGTAACTTTAAATTCATCTAATTTAGTTCTTTTAACTAAACCATCTTTACTAAATAAAGTTATATAAATATTTTGATTAAAATCATAAACAGGAATACTTTTTATTATATTTTCTTCGCTACTTATTTTTATTATATTACTAATGTGTTTACCTAATTCTTTCCATTTTAAATCAGGAATTTCATAAACAGGAACATATAAATAATTGCCTAAATCTGTAAATAATAATAATGTATCTAACGTATTCATTTGATATAAACCAATAATATAGTCTTTTTCTTTTAATAAAGTTTCTTCCAAATTAGCGTTATAACTTCTTAAAGACACTCTTTTAACATATCCTTGTTTAGTTACAACAACAATACAATCTTCTTTTGTAATCATCGCTGTTGTATCAATTTTAATTTCACTTACCTCATCTTCAATAGTTGTTTTTCTTGGCGTTGCATATTCTTTTTTTATACTTCTTAATTCATCTTTCATTACATTTTTTAATTTATTTTCATCATTTAAGATACTTTCTAAAAAGTCAATCATTAATTTTAAATTATCTTTTCGTTCTAATAATTCACTAACATCTGTATTAGTTAATTTATATAATTGTAACATAACAATCGCTTCAGCTTGTTTTTCAGTAAAGTCATATTTTTTAACTAAATTATCTTTCGCATCGCTTTTATTTTTAGAACTTCTAATAGTCTTAATAACTTCATCTAATATTGATAAAGCTTTAATTAGACCTTCTACTATATGCATTTCTGCTAAAGCATGATCTAAATCAAATCTAGTTCTTTTTATAATAACTTCTTTTTGGTGGTCGATATAAGCATCTAATATTGGTAATATACCTAAAGTCATTGGTCGATTATTAACAATAGCAACCATATTATAATTAAATGAAATTTGTAAATCAGTATTTTTAAGTAAATAATTTATTATCAAATCACTATTAGCATCTTTTTTCAAATCAATGACAATCGTTTCGGGATTTTCCAAATCAGATTCATCTCTTACTTCAGCGATACCGTCAACTTTTTTATCAATTCTAATTTCATCAATCTTTTTAACTAAACTGGCCTTATTAACATCAAACGGTATTTCGGTTATTATAATCTGATTTTTACCTCTATTCTTTACAATTTCATATTTAGCTTTTAAAATAACTTTGCCACGACCAGTTGTAAAGGCATCTATTATCCCTTGTTTCCCACAAGCAATACCACCAGTTGGAAAATCTGGGCCTTTAACGATATCTAATATTGTATCTAAATAACAATTTGGGCTATCGATTCTTTTAATAGTAGCATCTATTATTTCTCCTAAATTATGTGGAGGAATATTAGTGGCATAACCTGCTGATATTCCATTTGCTCCATTTACTAAAAGGTTAGGAAATTTGGCAGGTAATACCGTTGGTTCAAACAATGTATCGTCATAGTTATATGTCATAATAACCGTATCTTTATTAATATCCTTTAATAATTCATTACTTATTTTAGATAGTCTTGCTTCAGTATAACGATAAGCGGCTGGGGGATCACCATCCATTGAACCATTATTACCATGCATATCAATATAACTAGTATTTTGTTTCCACCATTGACTCATTCTAACCATTGCATCATAAATACTTGAGTCACCATGAGGATGATATTGTCCCATAACATCCCCGACAGTCTTAGCTGATTTACGATATGGTTTATCATATGTATTTTTTCCTTGATACATCGTATATAAAATTCTTCTTTGAACAGGTTTCAAGCCATCACGAACATCAGGTAAAGCACGGTCTTGGATAATTGTTTTAGCATATCTAGCAAACCGTTCTCCCATAATATCTTCTAAAGAATAATCATATATTTTTTTTAAAGCATCTTGCATAACTCACCTACCTAAGATTCTTTTTACAATTGGTTTTATTGATTTGAAAAATATCTTTATATCAAACCATAAACTTAAATTATCATAATATTCAATATCACATTTCAAAGTGTCTTTATAACTTAATTTTCTTCCACCATAAACTTGCGCCAAACTAATTACTCCTGGCTTTACTAGATATCTTTTATAACTGATTTCACCTTCTGGTAATTGTTCATTACATATAAAAGCCCTAGGACCAATTATAGACATATCACCTTTTAAAACATTAAAAAGTTGGGGTAATTCATTTAATCCTGTATTATCGATAAATTTACTTAATTTATTATAATGACTATTGCCATCTTTATCATAAATTCTCGTTCTTATTTTATACATATAAAATGGTTTTTTATTTTTTCCTTCTCTTGGAATTCTAATGTCAATTAATGGTAAACCCAAATTAAATAAAGTTATAAGTAAAATAATTAATATGAATGGTAAAGTTAAAACTATAAATATTATTGAAAAAATGATATCTAAAACTCTTTTTAAAATTAAATATTTCATTTTTGATAATTGTCCTGCAAAGTAAAGTCAACGTTTTCTTCAATCCATTCTTTTCTTGGCTCTACTTTATCTCCCATTAAAATACTAACTCTTTTTTCAGCTAAAGCGACATCATTGATATCAACTTTAACTAAACTTCTAGTTTCGGGATTCATGGTAGTTTCCCATAATTGATCAGGATTCATTTCTCCTAAACCTTTATATCTTTGGGTTTCTAATTTAACTTTACTTTTATCTAATATTTCTTTTCTTTCTTCATCAGTCCAAGCATAATAAATTGTTTTGCCATTAAATAATTTATATAAAGGTGGCATTGCTATATATAATTTACCATTTTCAATTAATGGTTTCATATAGCGATAAAAAAATGTTAATAATAAAATTTGAATATGTGCTCCATCATCATCAGCATCGGTCATAATAATAACTTTATCATAATTACAATCTTTAACATCAAAATCACTACCTACACCGGCACCAACTGTATGAATTATTGTGTTAATTTCCTCATTTTTAAATATTTCTTCTAATTTTGTTTTTTCACAGTTTAAAACTTTACCACGTAAAGGTAATATTGCTTGAAATTTTCGGTCTCTTCCCTGTTTAGCTGAACCACCTGCTGAATCTCCTTCGACTAAAAATAATTCGTTTTTATTAGGATTTTTTGTTTGAGCAGGAGTTAATTTTCCTGATAAAGCTTGTTCTTTTTTGTTTTTACCTTTACCATTTCTTGCTTCATCTCTTGCTTTTCTAGCAGCTTCTCTCACCATTTTACTTTTAACTATTTTATTTAGTATTTCTGTAGCAATAGCTTTATTTTCCTCTAAGAAAAATTGTAATTTTTCACTGACAATACTTTCAACAATAGTTCTTGCTTGTGGTGTTCCCAATTTTGATTTAGTTTGCCCTTCAAATTGCAATAAAGCTTCCGGTATTTGTAAACTTATTATTGCTGTCAAGCCTTCTCTTGTATCGGTTCCTTCTAAATTTTTATCTTTTGCTTTTAAATAGCCATTAGCTTTAGCATAATCATTGAATACTCTAGTTAATGCTGTTTTGAAACCAACTTCATGAGAACCCCCATCAGTTGTTTTGACATTATTAGCAAAACTAATTATATTTTCTGAATAAGTATCCGTATATTGAAAAGCCACTTCAACAATAATACCATCTTTTGTACCATCAAAATGAACAACTTTATGAAGTTCACTTTTACCATCATTTAAATACTCAACAAATGATTTTAAACCATTTTCATAACAGAACACCTCTTGTTTATTATCTTCCTCATCGATTACTTCAACAGTTAATCCTTTAAGTAAAAAGGCTGACTCTTGCATTCTTTCACAAACTGTTGTAAAAGAAAAATTAGTTGTACTAAAAATTGTATCATCTGGCATAAAACGAACTTTAGTACCAGTTCTGTTGGTTTTGTCTAATTTTTGTAAAGGTATTTTTACTTTACCACCATTTTCAAATCTTATATAGTAACTATAACCATCTCTTTTTATGGTCACTTCCATCCATTTACTTAAAGCATTAACTACTGATGCACCTACTCCGTGTAGTCCACCAGACACTTTATAACCTGAGTTTTCAAATTTTCCTCCAGCATGTAACACAGTATATATGACTTCCGGAGTAGACATACCAGATTCATGCATTCCAACAGGAACACCTCTTCCTTCATCTTCAACACTAATAGATTTGTCTTTATGCAATATTATCTTTATTTTTTTACCATAACCATTTAATACTTCATCAATACTATTATCTACTATTTCCCATATTAAATGATGTAAACCTCGTTTATCTGTTGATCCAATATACATACCAGGTCTTTTTCTTACTGCCTCTAAGCCTTCTAATATTTTTATTGAACTTTCATTGTATGCCATGTTATCACCTACTTAATTATATATTAAAAAACTTTATTTTTCAAGTT
>CALVKL010000042.1 GCA_944332695.1 uncultured Bacilli bacterium | reverse complement strand
GTAAAGAAATTATCATATTCGCTATATCTTCAGACAATTCGCCATAATCATCCCAACTACAATATAATTCATAAAAATATTCTAAAATTTCTAAATACTCTTTAGATGTTTTAGATTTTTTTATAGATTCCAACTGTTTTTGTACATAATCGCTATTAAATAAAGAAAATTTATCGCCAGATAAAACTTGTCTTCGTTTAATATCATCTTCTATTTTTTTATTCTCATCATTTTAATCATAAAATTTACTCCTAACTCAATTTTTAGTAACTGTCAAAACATAGAAATATAATTACATAATTGTGATTAATTAACGATTACATATAAACATTTTTATACTATTCAAACTTCAAAACAAATATACCTGCCTTATATAGAGTCAGTTAAATCAACTTTAACAGTATTTGTTTTTCCATCCCTTTCATACACTATTGAAATAGTATCACCTATACTATATTTATATAAAACATATCGTAAATGTGTATTATCTTCAATTTCAGTATCATCTATTTTTAAAATGACATCACCTTTTTTCAATCCTGCTTTAGATGCTGGCGATTTATCCTCGACGTCAATAACAACAACACCTTTTTCATAATCTTTTTCTAAATATATTTTATAAGTAAATAAGGCATATTGATTACTAACATCAATCATACTTATTCCTAATAGAGGTCTTTCTATTTTTTGACCAGTTTCAAGTTTATCTAATATCGATGTTGCCATTTCGATTGGAATAGCAAATCCCATACCCTCTATTTCATTTTCTACTAATTTCAACGTATTAATACCAATAACTTCGCCTTCCATGTTAACTAAAGGCCCTCCACTATTTCCAGGATTAATAGCAGTATTAGTTTGAAGTACTTCCATCATAAAATCATCACCATTATCCAAAGTAACACTAACCACTCTATTCATACCAGAAATAATCCCTTTTGTTACAGTGCCATAATATTCAATATCAACCGGTGTTCCAACCGCAAAAACTGTATCACCAATTTCTAAATCTGTACTATCACCTAAGGTTGCCACTTGTAAAACAAAGTTTTTCTCAACTCGTAATACAGCTAAATCAGCATATTGATCACTTCCTAATAAAGTTGCATCAACAGTAGTTTCTTGCATATTAGTAACTTTAATTTTTTTAGCATCAGCAATAACATGATGATTAGTTAAAATATAGCCATATTTATCATCAACTTTATAAACAAATCCTGTTCCTGTTGATTGCAAACTATTATCATAATTAAGAACTGTCACTACTGAATTATAAACCTTATTTACAGCGGGAGAAATTGTATCACTTTCAGTAATAGTTACTACTTTTTCAATTGTTTCTGTTGGTTTTTCTTCTTCAGCATTATTAGGAATATAGTAAATAACAATCATCGTCCCACAAATACCAACAAACAAACTTAAAATTACTGAACATAAATAAATGATCTTATTTTTCATTTTATCACCTTTCAATCTATATTTAAAATATCACACCAATTATTTGGAAAACCAATTTTATTTAAGATAGCAAATGTTTCGACCGAATCTATCTTACCATCTAATATATCTATTTCGTAGCTTATTTCCCTTACAGTATCGTGAAATTCTTTATCACTAAGTAACTGCTTAAGAATTATTAAAACAGCAAAAAAATCATTTTTTCCATAAATATATTCATCTTCTTTTTTTTCTATATTTAGATAGCGATGATATTTATTATCAGGAATACTTCGCTGTGTCTGATGATCATATAATATGTCTTCATGAGCACACAAATTTCGGTAATTTGACAAAATTGATAAATATATACTCAACTCTGTTCGATCTATTTTATAAAAATTAGCTATTTCTTCTTGATCTTCGTCTTTTAATATAGTATACAACTCTGCTATTATTCCAAATGATAAAACTTTAACAGAAACCCACATTGGTATATATCCATAATTAGTAATATAATGCTTAGTTGCTCTATGTTGTTTTCCATTTAATTTAATTTGTCTTTTCATCTTATTAATTATATCATTAACTTGACTTAGCTTGAAACTTTCTTGTTTAAAATGTCTAGGATTTAAATAATCCTTTTCACGATAACCATATTTCTTAGAAAGTTGATAGCTAATTATTGATTTAATATTATTTTCAATTATCAATATATTTTTAAACATTATATTGCGCATTCTTCGATCAAAAACAAAAATAGAATAAAGTTCATCAAAAGTAGCGCCTTCAACAAATCTATTTGTACTATTCTGATCAATTAATAAATGACGATAACCATTTATAAAAAAATAATTTTCTTTAAGCAAAATTTCTTTAGCTTTATCATAATCATTTATTATTAAACCTCTCGATTCTAAAATTTTAATTTGTTCTTCTAACGTTTTAAAAGTTTTTTGCATCCTACCACCATTTTAATTATATCATAAAATTTACCAAAAAAGGTGAAAAATAAATGATATTTTTAATCTTGTATAAATAGCAAAAAATGTAGGTTTTGATTCATTAATTATCAACTAACCTACATTCATCTAACAAATTAACATATTTGCAAATTAATGCAAACAAATTAGGATCATTTACTTTCTTCACTCTTTGTTGATTTTGTTCTTTTATTTCTTGAAAAATAACTAATTCTTCCTTCTCATCTTCTTTATCAGTGATTTGTAACGAAACAAAATAATTATTTTCTTTATATACCGCTTGTTTAATTACTATATATTTTTTACCATTAGCTAATTCCATTATTTGATTTATCCTATTTTCCTTCATTATTTTATTCCTTCTCCTTTTTTATAATACTCTAGTCTTTTAGCTGGAGAAAAAAATTGACTACTGTTAGCTAGTAAAGAAACCAAAGTAATATTTGTAACGGCTTTTATTGTATCACCATTACTATGAATTTTATTTAAAACAGTTTCATTAGGTAATGCCCAAGCAACAATTAAAGTCGAGTCATCATTTTGCTCTGTTGAAAGTTCAAAAAAAATATTCTTATTATCCTTAGTGTTTAAATCGTTAATAAGTTCAGAAATTTTTTCTTCATAACTGATAGATTGTAATCGAACATTCAAAATAAATAATTGAGCATCTAAAAGAGCCAATTCTTGGTAATCATTAAGCATGGCCATTTCATCAATAATTTTTCTATTATTATATTGCTTTTTCTTTTCTTCTAAAGATTTAATTACGCCTTTTTTCAACCCCTCTAGAGACTTTTTAACATATTTAATTTGTAATGTAGAAGCTTCAAGCGATGAAATCGTTTGATTTAACCGTCCTATTTCATCATCTCTTTTATCTATTTCTTTTTGTATCCTTTTTATTTCTTTAGCAACAACATCATTTTCTTCACTATAAATATCTGAAGACAAAAACATTTTTCTTTCTTGCAATGAATACAAAAGCCGCTCAAATCTATTTTTTTCTTTTTTGGTGTGCTTAATGTCTAATTCATATTCTTCTTTTAAACTATTATTTCTATCTATTTCAAACTTACAATTGCTAATATCTATTTCATATTTAGCTATAGTTTGTTTTAAATCTGAAATTTCTTGAATCCATGTTTTGACATCCATAATAGATGGTAAATAATTTGTTGGTTCGGATAATTTACTTGATATTCTTTTTCTTTTTGCTTTAAGTCGTTCTTCTAAATGTAAAATAGCTTCTACTTCTTGAGATATGCTTTTATAATTTTTATTCGTCACTAATTTTGGTAATGCCATTTTAATTTCTTGAAATACACCTAATACACCATCAATGTCAACTCGATTATTTTTAACATCATCAATTAGATTTTTTAATTTCAATGGCAATTCAAAATAAACAAAATTTTCACGATTACCAACAACTAATAAAAGATCTTTAAGTTGGAATAATTTTGTTTGATCTTTTTCCTTCTTCGCAGTATCAATTGCACTTTTTTCACAATTTTCCTTAGCACTATTCAATAAGTCATTACATCTTTTTTGGCTATCTTCTAGTAATCTTTTTTGTTCAAGCAAATTTTCTTTAATTAAATTTAAGCCATTTAATTCCACTGAAAGCAGAGCAAAATCTAATTCCAAATTTTTGATTTTTTCATTAGTTTGTTCTATCAAATTTAAGATTTGTTTTCTTTTACTATCCGATTCATTTAATTTTTTTAATTCTGTTTTATACTGTTCTAATTTTTTTTGTTCCTCACTTAAAATCGCATAATACGCTTCTATTTCACTGTTAATATAGTTTATTCTTTGAGAATTTTCCGTAATCGCTGATTCATTTCGCAACAAATTAATACCAATTTTATTTAATTGAGAAGTAATATTGTCATGACTACGAAACAATGTAAACACAGTATAATTAGCATCATCAGCAATTTTAATTTCTAATTGTCTTATTTTTAATTCTAATAATTTACGGCTATCTTCTAATTGACTTTCTTCTTGGTTTTCATAGTTTAATCCTAGATATATTTCATTTAATCTTTCTAACAAAACTTCCTTAGTCATAAAGCCTCCTCATACTAATACTTCAAAATTGATAAGCTAAAGTCATCTAACTTTTATCATATATTCTAGTATTAACTTATATAATAATAACACTTTAAAATTAAAATTACAAGAATTATATCAGTTATTTTTAATTTTTTGAAAAATTACCTTTAGATTTTTGCAATTTATAACTTATTTTTAACTTAATATTCATTGGTAATATTTTCGAAAAATAAATAGCTATTTTAGTGGTAATACCAGGAATTATAATCATTTTTCTTTTAAACATCTTATCAATAGCATATTTAGTAGTATATTCACTACTTAAACTCTTAACTGTAAATCTTACTTTAGCAACTTTATTAAACTCCGTGTCAACTGGTCCAGGGCATAAAGCACCAATATAAACATTACTCTCGTCCTTTTTTAACTCTTCTTTAATAGCTAAAGTCAAATGTAGTATGTAAGCTTTAGTGGCGTAATAAGTACTCATCAACGGTCCTGGCAAAAATGCAGCTGCTGAAGCAACATTTAAAATATATCCACTATCTCTTTTTTTAAAATCTTTTAAAAATAACTTGGTTAATATATGGACAGCCTTAATATTTAAATCAATCATATCTAATTCAGTATCTAATTTAGTTTCGTCAAATTTGCCAAACAACCCAAAACCAGCATTATTAATTAATATATCTATTTTTTCTTTTTTTACTTTATCATATAGTTGCATACAATTATATGTACTAGAAATGTCTAACTCAATTATTTCAACATTAGTATTTAATTCTTTAGCTAAAGATTCCATTTTTTTTCTTCTTCTTGCCACCAAAATCAAATCATAACCTTTTGAACTTAAAATTCTAGCAAAATCTGCTCCTAAGCCACTTGAAGCACCTGTTATTAATGCCTTCATCATCTCACCCCACTATGATAATTATACTAAATATACTCAGCACATACAATAAGTTAATGTAAATTTTACGCTGATTTTTTACTGATTACTTTATTAACTTTATATAATTTATTATTAAAAATATAGTTATTAAATCAAAAATATGTTATAATTAGTATGAGGTGGGTTATGAATACATTTGAAAAATACGAATCAGAAGTAAGATCATATTGCAGAACTTTTCCAACTGAATTTATTAGTGCCAAGGATAGTATTATTGTTGATATTAATGGCAATGAATATATTGATTTTTTTGATGGGGCTGGGGCTTTAAATTATGGCCATAATAATAATTATATCAAAAGAAAATTAATTGATTACATTCAAAAAGATGGAATCATTCATTCATTAGATATGTATACTACTCCTAAAAGAGAATTCATCAAGTTTTTTGAAGAAGAAGTTATTATTCCTCGAGGACTAGATTATAAAATTCAATTTGTCGGTCCTACAGGTACAAATTCTGTTGAAGCAGCTATAAAACTTGCCAGAAAAGTTAAAAAAAGAGAAAATATTTTTGCATTTATGGGATGCTTTCACGGAATGACTTTAGGTGCTTTATCTTTAACAAGCGATACAGCCAGTCGTAAAGGCGCTGGACTGCCATTAAATAACGTTACTCACATTCCTACTCCTTACATGTTTGAAGGACTAGATATAATTAAATATTTAGATAAAATACTAACTGATGATCATTCAGGAATTGATAAACCCGCAGCTATTATTATCGAAACAGTCCAAGCTGAAGGTGGAGTTTATGTTTTTGATGAAAAATTTTTACAAGGAATTAGACATTTATGTGATAAACACGATATTTTAATGATTGTAGATGACATTCAAGTGGGATGCTGCCGAACCGGTAAATTCTTTTCTTTTGAAAGAGCCAATATTATTCCTGATATGGTAACTATGTCTAAATCAATTGGAGGATATGGATTACCATTCGCTTTAACTTTATTAAAACCTGAATTAGACATCTGGAAACCAGCTGAGCACAATGGCACATTTAGAGGAAATCAACTATCTATTGTTGCTGCTAAAGCTGGGCTAGAATATATGCTTAACGAAAAAGTCGAAGACCAAGTAAAATATAAAGAAAAAATTGTCAAAGATTTCTTAGATGAAAACGTCGCTAATAACTATCCAGAAGTAGAAATTAGAGGTATTGGTTTAATTTGGGGAATCGATGTTCATGATGAAAATCTATCTAGTCAAATTGTTAAAATGTGTTTCGAAAAAGGTTTAATTCTTGAAAGGGCTGGACGTGAAAATTCCGTTGTTAAAATTATGCCTCCACTAACAATCGATGAAGAAACATTGTTAAAAGGTTTAAATATTTTAAATATGGTACTAAAAAATGTATTGACTGTAAAGATTACGAAAAAACCACTTATTTAAAAAGTGGTTTTTTTCATAATTTTAAATCCTTAATTAAACTTTCATAATATGGTACTAAACCTATTTTATCAGGCGTATGTTCTGGTAATTGCCAGAAATCATATCCTGGGTAGTCATTTCCTTCAATGATACCAGGTCCTTCAGGACCAATAAATACATCCCAACCAACATATTTTACTTGTGGTATTTCTAAAGCCGCTTTTTTTACCAACTCCACAGCTTCTTTAATGTATGGTATTTTATAACCAATTAGTTTGATATTAGTATAAGGATGTGTATCATACGTAATTAATTTGGATGTATGGGCAACATTACATATTTCACCTTTTTCAATATCAACGGGACAACATAAACCATCATTTTCCATATTGTCGACAAATTTTCCTTTATTTCCTGATTTTGAAACAACATAAACAATATGAGGAATACCATCTACAACAATTGAAACAATTCTTAAAGAATTAATTGCTAAAGGATATAATTTATTTAATGCTTCATGTTGAACTATTAATTCTTCAATTATTCCAAAATTTTTTTCTTTATTAGTTATATATTTAAACATTTCTTTTAAATCTTTAAAATCCTTTTTATATAATTTTTCAATACCTTTACCACTTTCACCTACATTTGGTTTAGCAAAAATTATTTCTTTATCGTTCATAAACTTCTCAAATTGTTTATATGCAACATTTTCTAAATCTAAATATTCTCTATTTAAATATTTTTTATATATTTTATTAAATTCATTTTTATTATTAAATATATGTGAATAATTTTGATCATTACAATATAAGATTAATCTTTTATTTTTAATTCTTGTTATATATGTTTTTCTTTGCTTATGATTCATATTATAAAAAGCAAAAATATTATAATCATAATATCCTGCGCCATATCTAATCATACAATTTAAAATATCAAAAAATAAAAATATTTTTGCTTTGTTTGTTTTTTGATGAACATCATCAATTACCTTAAACATTTTCTTAAACCTCATGCCACTTAAAACCCTTAAATAGTATTTCATATTATCACCTTTTCTCTATAAAAATTATACAAAAAATATTCATTAAATTCAATACTAAACAATAAAACTTGATAATTAATATCAAGTTTATCTTAACGAACTCATTGATTCGAATCATACTAATGGCACGGAAACTGAACGAATTTTCCAATTTTTTGTTTATACACCTTTCTAAATTTTATGTTTTAAATTAAATATTAATAATTATCTTTTTTTAGAACTTTCAATATGTAAATTTAAAGAATAAAATTCTACTTCATATTGATTCATTAAATTGTCTAAAAAGTCTTTATTAATATAATAATATTCACTTTCTAAAGAACAGAATTGTTCAGTTGATAACATTCCTAAAGCATATGCTGCGGCATTATCAATGCAGTAATTAGAATCATTTACATATACTTTTAATTTTGGCTTTTTTTCTATTTTTATATACTCAATATCTATGTCATCTTGATTTTTTAATTTATTATGTATAGAATCTGGAAGTTCAATCATTTTTGGCTTATCTAGCATGATAGCTCTTGTATTAATTAAACCTAAGGCATATGCCGCACTATGTTCTAGATAATATTTATTTTCTTCAATATATACTTTGATTATTTTTCTTTGTTTTAATCTAGTTTGAAGCATAGTTTTGTTTTCGGTGTTAATCTTTAAAGTACTTTCTCGTGGACGCGTTGCAGATAAAAGATTATTATTAATATTATTTTGATTAGTTTTATTCTGTAAATTCATTAGATCCTCCTGTATAAAAAACTTGATACTATTTGTACCAAGCTATCTTAACGAACACATTGGTTCGACTAAATTCTAAATGGCACGATTTTAAAGGCAATTCCCAATTTTTATTTTTACACCTTTCCGTTATATTTGTCAACCCCCTGTAGTCAA
>CALVKL010000041.1 GCA_944332695.1 uncultured Bacilli bacterium | reverse complement strand
ACTGGTGTTTCAAAACTTGGCATTGCTGGTTCCATTGGTTGTACTTCTACTGGTGTTTCGAAACTTGGCATTACTGGATTTGTTGGTTGTTGTTCTACTGGTGTTTCAAAACTTGGCATTACTGGTTCCATTGGTTGTTGTTCTACTGGTGTTTCGAAACTTGGTATTACTGGTTCCATTGGTTGTGCTTTTACTGGTGTTTCGAAACTTGGCATTGCTGGATTCATTGGTTGTTGTTCCACTGGTGTTTCAAAACTTGGCATTGCTGGTTCCATTGGTTGTACTTCTACTGGTGTTTCGAAACTTGGCATTGCTGGATTCATTGGTTGTGCTTCTACTGGTGTTTCGAAACTTGGTATTACTGGTTCCATTGGTTGTTGTTCTACTGGTGTTTCAAAACTTGGTATTACTGGTTCCATTGGTTGTTGTTCTACTGGTGTTTCGAAACTTGGTATTACTGGTTCCATTGGTTGTTGTTCTACTGGTGTTTCGAAACTTGGCATTGCTGGATTTGTTGGTTGTGCTTCTACTGAAGACTGAGTCTGTATATTTTCTTTTTGATTATTTTGATTCATATTACTAAAAAAGTTCTCTAAACTAAAGTTTGATTCTGTTGAATTTGTTTCAGGTTGTTCTTCAAAAAAATTAATAAATTTTCCTTCATTTAAACTAGAATTAGGAGATTGAGGAGTTGAAGCAGGAACATCACTATTACTTGTTTTTAATAATTCATCCATGTCTGCTACTGGTTTTTCAGGTTTAATAATATCTTGAGCATTCTGTTCTATATTATCAATATCCATAAATCCTGGTAATACACTCATATCAACATTAGTTAAAGGAACATCAGGAATTTGGACTACTTCTTCTAAACCTAAATTTTGATTATCTTGATTATTATTTTCATTAAACATTTTATCTATCTCCTCATCTGTTTTTCTAACCGTTAATCTTTCATTTATTATTCTATTTAACATTTCTACTTGTTTTTTTTCATCTTTTATTTTCAATAATGATCTAGCATGACGTTCAGAAATTTTATTTTCTAATAATGCTTCTTGAACATCATCACTCAAATTTAATAATCTTAATGTATTAGCAATTGAAGATTGAGACTTACCAACTTTTTGAGCTAAATCTTCTTGACTTATGTAACCCATATCTAATATTTTTTTATAAGATATTGCTTTTTCAATAGGCGTTAAATCTTCTCTTTGAACATTTTCAATTAATGCAATTTCAACGCTATCTTTATCAGTCATTTCTGATATTATAGCTGGTATCGTTTGTTTTCCGGCTAAAACACTAGCTTTATACCTTCTTTCACCAGCAATTATTTCATATTTTTCGCCTATTTTTCTAACAACGATAGGTTGAATTACACCATATTTTTTGATTGAGAGTGCTAATTCATTAATAGAATTTTCATCAAATTTTATTCTTGGTTGAAATCTATTAGGCAAAACATCAGAAATATTTAATTCAACAATTTTTTTTTCACTTTGCACAAAAAAACCCCTTCCTAATTCTTTTATAAAATTATAATACTATATTTTGGGAAATAATGCAAGAGGTTTTGGGAAATAATTAAAAAAACCTAGAATTACAGTGGTTTTTTCTTTATATCACTATATTTCCTAGGAAATTTTTTATCTGTTATATTATTTTTTTTAATTTTTATAATTGTTCTAACACTATTTTCAAATGGCAAATTAAATGTTTCTAAATTTTCTATTTTTGCATTTAATAGTTTCATCGCATTTTGACTATTTACCATTTCTTCTTTTGCATTTCCTTTCATTGCTATAAAATAACCATTTGTTTTTACAATAGGAATGCAATATTCTAATAAAATATTTAAAGGTGCTACTGCGCGTGCAACTACAATATCATATTGTTCACGATTTTTCAAACCATATTCTTCAATTCTTGTATGAATTGTTGTAATTTTTTCTAAATTTAATTTATTAATTACTTCATTTAAAAAATTTATTCTTTTATTTAATGAATCTATTAAAATAACTTTTAAATTAGGAAAGAGAATTTTTAAAACTATACCAGGAAATCCAGCTCCTGTTCCAACATCACATAAATTGTCCACAGTATTTAAATCAATTAATTTAACAATAGTTAAACTATCGTAAAAATGTTTTAAATAAACATCTTCTTTTAAAGTTATTGTAGTCAAATTCATAACTTTATTCCAATTTATTAATAGTTCATAATATTTTTCTAATTGATTTAATTGATGCTCATTAATAATAATATTTAATTTTTCTAATTCTTTTATAAATTCTTCTTTTTTCATTTATTATACTCTTTCTTTAAATAAATACTTAATATAGAAATATCAGCTGGATTAACACCACTTATTCTTATCGCTTGACCAATTGAAGTAGGGCGGATTTCTGATAATTTTTGTTTAGCTTCACTAGCTAAATTAACAATTTTATTATAATCAATATTTGGAGGAATTAATTTGTTTTCTAAATTAATTAATTTAGAAGCTTCTTTGTTAGCTTTATTAATATATCCTTCATATTTTATATTAAGTTCTACTTGTTCTATTATTTCATCACTATAATCAAAATCTATCAAATTATTATCTAGTAATTTATTGTAAGTTATTTCAGGTCGTTTTAAAAGTTCGTATAAATTATATCCATCTTTAATAGGAGTAGATTGTAATTTTTCTAATATATTATTATTAGATGGCGTTAATTTTATACTTTTTAATTTTTCAATTAATTCATTAATTTGCTTTTTTTTCAACTGTAATTTTTGATATTGTTCATCATCAATTAAACCAACTTGATAGCCATATTCCCTTAATCTTAAATCAGCATTATCGTGTCTTAATAATAAGCGATATTCAGCTCTTGAAGTTAACAATCTATATGGATCTCTTACCCCTTTAGTTACTAAATCATCAATTAAAACTCCTATATATGCTTCGTTTCTTTTTAAAATCAAAGGTTCTTTATTTTCTAATTTTAAACTAGCATTAATTCCTGCCATCAATCCTTGACAAGCAGCTTCTTCATATCCACTTGTACCATTTATTTGACCAGCTGTATATAAATTTTCGATTATTTTTGTTTCTAATGATCTTTTTATTTGAGTAGGGTAAATAGCATCATATTCGATAGCGTAAGCATATTTATTGATTACAGCATGTTCCAATCCTGGTAAACTATGAACCATTTGTTCTTGAACATCAAGAGGCATACTTGTTGAAAAACCTTGTAAATATATATCATCATAATATAAACTTTCAGGTTCTAAAAACAATTGATGTCTTTCTTTATCTTTAAATCTAACAATTTTATCTTCGATAGAAGGGCAATATCTAGGACCAACTCCTGTTATATCATCTAATCCTCCATACATACTTGATTTATTTAAATTATCTAAAATTATTTTATGAGTTAAGGGAGTAGTATAAATTAAATGACATGGTATTTGTTCTTCTATTTTATACTGTGGATTATTATCAAAACTAAACGTATGATATACACTATCTCCGTATTCTATTTGCGTTTTTGAAAAGTCTATACTATCTTTAGCTATTCTTTGTGGTGTTCCTGTTTTTAATCTTATTATTTTAAAACCGTATTTTTTTAAATTATCACTTAAATAATTACTTGGTTTTTCCCCATGTGGACCTTCTCTTGTTCTAGTATCACCAATTAAAATATCAGATTTTAAATAAGTACCTGTAGTTAAAATAACGATTTTAGAAATTATATTTTCACCATTTTCCGTTATCACACCAACTACTTTACCATCTTCGATTATTAAATCTTCAATTATCGCCTCTTTTATTGTTAAATTAGGTGTTTTATTTAATAGTTTTAACATTTGCTGTGGATAGGTTATTTTATCAGCTTGGGCTCTTAAAGCTCTTACAGCAGGACCTTTTGCATAATTTAACATTTTAATTTGTAATAAACTTTGATCAGCTATCTTCCCCATAGCGCCACCTAATGCATCGATTTCTCTTACGACAATACCTTTAGCGGAACCACCAATTGAAGGATTACAAGGCATAGTAGCAATATTATTAATTCTACCTGTCACTAATAATGTTTTATGATTTTTATTTGCACAAGCTAAAGCAGCCTCACAACCGGCATGACCACCACCTACGACGATCACTTCATATTCCATTTTAACACCTACTTTCCTAAACAGAATTGACTAAATAATTGATCAATCAATTCTTCTTCGTATGTATCTCCTATAATACTACCTAATAAATTCCAAACATTTTTTAAATCTATTTCTAACATATCGATAGGTAAATTATCATTTAAACCATTTTTTATATCCGTAATAGAATTTAATGATTGTTTTAATAACGATATAGCTCTAGCATTAGTTAAATAAGTTAAATCAGATGTTTCTATCTTATCTAAATTAAATATTTGTTTAATTCTATTTTTTAATTGATCGATACCTTCATTATTTAAAGCACTTATATAAACTAATTTAGATTCATCTAATTTACTAATATCTAATTTAGACTCTAGATCGTTTTTATTGATAACTATCAAATAATTTTTATTTTTTATTTTATTTAATAGTTCTAAATCTTCTTTATTTATTTCCTCATTATTATTAAGTAATAAAAGAACTAGATCAGCATTATTCATTAAATCGATACTTTTATTAACACCGATACTTTCAACTATATCATTAGTTTCTCTAATACCAGCTGTATCTATTAAATTAACTATTATACCATCGATACTTATTGTACCTTCAACACAATCACGAGTAGTTCCTGCAATATCAGTTACAATAGCTTTCTCAGCTTCTAATAAGCAATTTAATAGACTACTTTTACCAACATTTGGTCTTCCTATTAAAGCGACATTAATTCCTTCTTTAACAATTTTCCCATTTTCGCTTTTATTTATAATTTCTTTAATTTTTTCTTCGATATTAGATATTTTTTTACCTAACATTTCAGTAGTCATTTCTTCAATATCTTCATATTCTGGATAATCGATGTTTACTTCGATATTAGCTAATATTTCAATAATAGATTGTCTTAAATCTTTAATTAATTTAGAAGTACTACCGTTTACTTGATTGATTGCTAAATTACGTGAAACTTCTGTTTTTGAATTAATTAAATCCATAACACCTTCAGCTTCAATTAAATCAATTCTCCCATTTAAAAAAGCACGTTTAGTAAATTCTCCCGGTTGCGCTAATCGACATCCATTAATTAATAATAGTTCTAAAACTTTATTTGTTGTAGCAATACCTCCATGACAGTTTATTTCAACTATATCTTCTTTGGTAAATGTTTTAGGTGATCTCATAACCGAAATTAAAACTTCATCGATTACTTTATCTTTTTCTAATATATAATCATAATTAATAGTATGAGTTTCTACTTTATCTAACTTTTTAAATTTAGTTATTTTATTTACTATATCTATTGCTTCATCACCACTTACTCTTATTATCGATATTGCTCCAACACCTAAAGCTGTGGATATCGCTACAATTGTATCTTCCATATAATCACTTCTTTCTTAAACCTACATATTTATACCATTCTTTAGGAGTTTTTAATATTTCTAATGAACAATATTTATCAACAAAACAAATTAACCAACTTTCATAATAAAATGGTGGAATAAAATTTAAAGGAAACATATGTCTTTTAATTATATTTTCTACTTTTTTATCAATTAATTCAGAAAATAATTTTTTTGAATTTTCTAAAGCTTCACTAGCATGAATAAATCCGTGTTGTTTTCTTAATGGTGCCTTTTTTTTATTCAACTGCCAATCTTTATAATAAAAATCATGTAACAAACCACCAATAGCTGCTGCTTTATAATCTAGACCTAATTTTTTAGCTAGATGATATGATTTTACTGAAACCATCAAACTATGACCATAAACCGATCTTTTTTCATGATGATTAAATGTTTTTCTTCTTATGAATTCTTCATTAGATATAATTGGATTTATAATACTTAAATATTCATCATCTAACTCATCTAATATTTTACTAGGTAATTGTTCAGACATATTTTATCCCCTTTCATCTAGAATATTATAAAATAAGTTTAAACAATAATCAAGAAAAATTATAAACATAAAATTCATTTAACCAACTTTTCAAAAAAAAAGACTATTAATCTTTAGTCTTTAATTTTTATAACTGTATATCTATTAGGTGCTTCACCATAACTTGTAGATTCTAAATTTTCAAATTCACCTACAATTGAGTGAACTTTTCTTCTTTCATATGAGTTCATCGGATCTAATTTAACTTCCATTTTTGTTTTAAGTACTTCTTTACATATTTTCTTTATTTCATATTCTAAATTTTTTATTTTCTTATTTTTATAATTACTAACATCAACTATTATCCTCAAACCAAATTTATTTAAATCTTTCATAGCTTGACGTAAAACTATTTGAATCGCATCTAAAGTTTTTCCTTCTTTTCCAATCATTATCTTATTATTATCTGTAACTAATAAAACATTAATATTTTCATTTTCTATTCTTATTTCATAATTAATTTCAATATTCATATTTTTTGATAACTGATTAATAAAATTTTTAATTTCATTTATTATTTCTTCTTTAGTCATTGCTGTTAAAATGTATTTTTTTCCTTTAAATATTCCTGTTTCTATTTCTTCAACATGAGTATATATTTCATCAGTATTTAGTTCATCTATGCATTGTTTTTTTAAATTTTCTAAAGATTTTCCTTCATATTTATGCAATGTGTTCATTTTTTTTACTCCTTTTAACAATTAAATTTTGAACAATAGTGAAACTACTATTGATAATCCAATATAAAGCAATACCGGTAGAAATAGTAAATGAGGCAAATGAAATCATTATAATACTTATATTCGTCATCATTTTGGTTTGTTGTGCTTGTTGTCCTGAAGGATTAGTTGAAGAATTAAGTTTGAATGAAAAATAAGTAGCAACAATAACTAAAACAATAAATATTATATAATAATACTGACCATTTTTAAATGCAGTTAATGGCGTTATACCTAAATTTATACCAAAGAAATTTTCCTCTAATATAACTGGTAGACGATATAACGCTTCATAAAAAGCAAAGAATAGTGGTATTTGAATTAAAGCAAATAAACATCCTGACATAGGATTAATATTATATTGTTTATATATAGCCATCATTTCTTGAGCTTTTAACATTTGTGATTGTTGATCATCACGATTACGATATTTTAATTCTAATTTATCTAGTTTTGATTTTGCAGCATTTAAATTTTCAGATTGCATAGCAGTTTTTTTAGTTAAAGGATATAGTAATAATCTAATTAAAATAGTAACTAAAATTATTGCCCAACCATAATTTTTAGTTATTATACCAATTTTAATAATTAACCAAGCTAAAGTTTTAACAAATAATGTTGTCCATAAGCCATCATTTCCAGAAAAAACACTAAATTCTGAACAACTGACAACGTTAGATATATCAAATTCTTCATTTAATTCTATTATTTTTTGATCATATTCTTCTTTTGAAATACTGTTTTCAGTTAGTTTGTTATCTAATTCATTTTTATATTTTTCTTTTATTTCATTGAATTGTTTCTCTGTTTCTTCGGTTTTACATAAAATATTGTCTACAACTCGTTGTCCTGTTGTTTCAAATATAACATTTTCATTATTATATGTTTTATATTTGGTGCATCCTGTTAATAACACTGCAAAAATTGCTAATATTATGAATTTTTTTATCTTATTCATCTTTTTTCTCCTTTATTAAATTTAACTTATTTAATATCATATTTAAATCTTGTTCCATTTCATGATAAGATTTATTTAAAATACTATTATTAACTATTATAATACAATTAAAGCCATTTTGGTAGTCTTTTTTAGCAATAATATGTCTTAATTGTCTTTTTATCTTATTTCTTACAACTGCTGAACCTATTTTTTTGCCAACAGAAAATCCAAAATGATAGTTTTTTTCTTTTGTTTTTTCAACATATATAATATAACTCTTATTTTTATAAGGTAAATTATTTTTAATTATCCTTTGAAAGTCAATATTTTTTTTTAATATATATTCTTTATTCATCTAAACTCACCTCGTATACGAAGAAAAAACCACTGTTAAGACAGTGGTGATTTATTAATGAGATAAAACTTTACGGCCTTTTTTACGACGACTACTTACAATTTTTGATTTAGCACGTGCTAAAAAACCCATTTTTTTACTTCTTTTTCTATTATTTGGTTGATAAGTTCTTTTCATAATTAAAATCCACCTCCAATAATTTTGTCAATTGCTTTATTAATTATATAGATAAAAGTTATTTTTGTCAAATATTTTTAATATAAAATTGCAATATTTTTTTATATATGCGTTTTATTAACATTTTATTGATATAAACAAATCTTTTTCCACAATTTTGTGAGTTATCCACATTTTTATTCACATTTGTGGAATATTTTATTAACATTTTTTTTACTAAGTTGAATAACTTATCCACAAAAAAGTGGAAAAGTTATATTTCCCAATACTTTAAAACTATTTTAAATGTGGAAATTTATTTTTTTTTAATATTTTTCCACATTTTTATAGTTTTTTTTTAAAAAATAATGTAGAATATATATGAAACAAAGTGGGTGATATTGTGGATATAAATAGTATATGGAATTCTTTTCTAGAAAAAATTGAAAATAGTCTTACACCTGTTTTATATGATATGTGGTTTTCAGAAACTAAATTAATAGAACTTAATGAAGAATGCGCTAAAATATTAGTTCCAATGCCACTTCATAAAAAACATTTAAGAGAAAACTATATTGATTTAATTGAAAAAACTTTTACTGATGTTACTGGTTC
>CALVKL010000040.1 GCA_944332695.1 uncultured Bacilli bacterium | reverse complement strand
ATGCCACTTCATAAAAAACATTTAAGAGAAAACTATATTGATTTAATTGAAAAAACTTTTACTGATGTTACTGGTTCTATTTTTAAATTTGAATTTGTTACTGAAGAAGATATTAATAACGAATCAATTATTGATATAGATGAAATTGGTGTTCCAGAAAATGCTACTTTTCAATCAAATTTAGATCCAAAATATACTTTTGAAAATTTTATTATAGGAAATAGTAATAAATTTGCTAAAGCAACTGCTTTAGCTGTTGCCGAACAACCGGGAAATATGTATAATCCTTTATTTATCTATGGAAAAAGTGGATTAGGAAAAACCCATTTAATGCATGCAATTGGCAATTATATTAAAGAAAATAGTCGAAAAAAAGTATTATATGTTACAACAGACACATTTGTTAATGATTTTTTAAAAATATATCGAAAAAATGAAAATGATAGTAATTTTGAAACGATTGATACCTTTAAAGAAAAATACCGAAATGTTGATGTTTTAATGATTGATGATATTCAATACTTAGAAATTGCTCACAAAACGCAACAAGAATTTTTTAATACTTTTAATGACTTATATACTAATAATAAGCAAATAGTCATTGCTTCTGATCGTTCTCCTGATGATTTAAAAAAATTAGAAGAAAGATTAAGAACAAGATTTGTTTGGGGATTAATTGTAGATATTCTTCCACCAGATTATCAATTAAGAATGAATATAATTGATAATAAAATAGATGGAAATAATATGAATACTTTTTTCCCACAAGATGTTAAAGAATACATTGCAAATAATTGCACTAGTGATATTAGAAAATTAGAAGGTGCTATCACAAGAATTATTGCATATGCTACTATAATGAATGGATCAGATATAACTCTTGATTTAGCAATGGATGCTTTAAAAGATTATTTTGGGACAACTACTATTTCTAAAAATAAAATAGAACAAGTTCAACAAATTATAGCTAATAACTATAATATTAGTGTTGAAGATTTAAAAGGTAAAAGAAAATCTAATGATATTACGATTCCTAGACAAATAGCTATGTATATATGTAGAGTTTATTTAAAAGAATCTTTACCGAGAATTGGTTCAGAATTTGGTGGAAAAGATCATACGACTGTTATGCATGCTGTTAATAAAATAAAAAAAGAAGCGGAAAATAATGATGAACTAAATATTGAAATAAATAAAGTTCTTAACCAATTACCGTGGATAACTAAATAATAACAACATACTTTTCCACTATGGGAAATAATATAAAATATAAAACTTTTTTAAAGTTTTCCACATTATCCACATCTATAATAATAATATATATATTTAATAAAAAAAAGGAGCGATGTTATGAATTTTAAAATTAAAAAAGAAACATTAATGAAACATTTAAATTATGTTATAAAAGGAATATCTAATAAAAATATAAGACCAATATTAAATTGTATTAAATTTGAATTAAAACAAGAAGGACTATATTTATTAAGTACTGATAATGATATAGCAATAAAAACTTTTATTACTAATAAAGAAATAGAAGAAGGTTATACATGTGGAAAATTTGCTGTGTTTGGGAAATATATATATGATATTGTAAGAAAACTTCCTAATGAAATTATTAATATAGAAGAAGTGATGGATTCTAAAATATACATTTCCACAGCAAACATATCTTTTTCTTTAAATTGTAATAATGTAGACGAATTTCCTAATTTAGAATTAGAAGAAAGTAAAAATCCTATTATATTAAATAATAAAGTATTAAAAAATATATTCAATCAAACTGCTTTTGCCGCTTCAACACAAGAATCTAGACCAGCTATAACCGGTATTAATTTTAAAATAAATAAAGATATTTTAGAGTGTACAGCTACTGATTCTTATCGTTTAGCTAAAAAAATAATAAAATTAGATCAAAATATTAATGAAGAAATTAATATTATTATTCCTACTAAAAATTTAATTGAATTATCAAAAATGTTTAGCGATGAAGAAGAAACTGTGGAAATACATATTTTTAATAACAAAATAATTTTTAAATTTGAAACAATAATTATGTTATCACGATTAATTAATGGTACTTATCCTGATGTTTCAAAATTAATTCCACAAGAATTTTTATTAAAAATATCCGTATCAACTAATGAATTTTATTCTTTGTTAGATCGTGTTTCTTTATTTTCCACAGAAGAAGAAAAAAACACAATAAAGTTAGAATGTGTGGATAATACAATGATTGTTTCTTCTAATATTCCTGAAATAGGAAACGTTGTGGAAAAGTTAGAAATTGAAAAAAACAATGAAGAAAATATAAAAATAGCTTTTTCTTCAAAATATATGATGGATGCAATAAAGGTATTAGACTGTGATAAAATAGAACTTTCATTTAATGGGGAAATAAAACCAATTGTAATTAAAAATCCTTTAGATGATAATTTAATTCAATTAATTGTACCTATAAAAACTTATTAAAAAAACAAAAAAATACAATTTTTTGTTTTTTTTTTAATATTTCGTCATAATTCGACAAATTTTGACAATATAGCTATGTTATAAGAGATACACCGATTTTTGATTGGTAAGAAAGGGGGCAGTTTATGTTTGAAGAATATTATATTAATGAAGATACTTTAGTAATAATACCTATAGGAAAAAATAAAGCAAAAGTATATGATCTTAATGGAACTTACTTAATTAAAAAAAGTGTCTTTGAAATAGTAAATATTAGTTGTCAATATTATGGTAGTAGTTATACTGGTCGATATATTGGTGCAAAAAAATTATTATCAATGGATTATAAATTACCAATTATAATTGATGAAGTAAAAGAAACTGTTATATTTCCAACTAGTTCACCAAAACTAGATAGTTGTTGTTGGATATGTGTTAATAATATCGATAATTATGAAAAAGTGAAGAAAAATTCGAAAATAAAATTTATCGATGGTTCTATTATTGAATTTGATATATCACTTAATTCTTTAGAAAATCAGATTATGCGAGCAACAATGTTATTAATGCGGTTAAAAAGAAGAAAAAATAATCCTAAAAAATTGGTATAAAAAATAGGTTGAATACCTATTTTTTTTGTTTTAATGGTTATTTTTGTGATATAATATATATGCGAGTAAAGGTATACATAAATAAATTAAAATCGAAAATAATGCGGTTTTATGCAAAATGAGGTGGTTTTATGTATTTAGAAAGATTAGAATTGCAAAATTTTCGAAATTATGATTATTTAAATATTAAATTAAATAGTCATGTTAATATTATTTATGGAAATAATGCTCAAGGAAAAACCAATTTATTAGAAAGTATCTATGTTTTAGGACTTACTAGGTCACATTTATTACATTTAGACAATAATTTAATAAAAATAGGGACCAATTTTTGTAAAATTAAAGGTTCAATAAAAAAAAATAAAATTACAACAAAATATGAAATTGATTATAATTTAGATAAAAAAACATTAAAAATTGATAAGCAAGAAATAAAAAAAATAAGTGATTATATTAATAATAGTTTAAATATTATTATTTTTTATCCAGAAGATTTAGAAATAATCAAAGGCTCACCTAATAATCGAAGAAATTTTTTAAATATAGAATTAAGTCAATTATCAAATAATTATTTAAAAATATTAAATGAATTTAATAAATTATTAAAAATTAGAAATGAATATTTAAAAAAAATGAGTAAAAATCAAGAATATAACAAAACTTATTTTGAGATTATTACTAATTATTTTGTTGATAAATCACTGTTAATATATAAAATGCGCAAAAAATTTGTTGATAAATTAAATGAAAACTGTGAGAAAATATTTTATGAAATAACTAAATTATCAGGATTTAAAATTCAATATATTAATAACTTTAGTGACGAAAATATTATTGATAAAAAACAATTTATGTTAGACAAATTTACAAAAAATATCAATAAAGAAATTAAATTTGGTAGTACTTTATATGGGCCACATCGTGATGAATTAGAATTTTTTTTAAATGATAAAAACATTAAACTATATGGTTCGCAAGGTCAAAAAAGAATGGCTGTTTTATCTATGAAATTAGCAGAAATTCCTCTTTTTGAACAATTTAAAAATAGTAAGCCAATTTTACTTTTAGATGATGTGTTTAGTGAGTTGGATGATACAAAAAAAAATAATATTATTAAATATTTAGCTGATGATATTCAAGTTATTATAACTACAACAGAAATAAAAAAAATAAATAAAAAGAAATTTTCATCAGTTAACATATTTAAAATAAAGGAAGGAAAAATTATTAAAACAGAAGAGGTGGAAGGCAATGAAAGAAAATCATTATGATGCTTCAGATATTCAAGTTTTAGAAGGCTTAGAAGCAGTAAGAAAACGTCCTGGTATGTATATAGGAACGACTAGTTCTCAAGGATTACATCATTTAGTTTGGGAAATAGTAGATAATGCTATTGATGAAGCTTTAGCTGGTTATTGTGATAATATTGAAATTATAATAAATAAGGATAATTCGGTAACTGTTAAAGATAATGGTCGAGGTATTCCAACTGGTGTTCATTCTAAAACCGGTTTGTCCACAGTAGAAACAGTTTATACAGTATTGCATGCTGGAGGAAAATTTGGTGGCGGTGGCTATAAAGTATCTGGTGGATTACATGGTGTTGGTGCATCTGTAGTTAATGCTTTAAGTAGTTGGGTAGAAGTTAATGTTTATCAAAATAGTAATGTATATAACATTCGATTTGAAAATGGCGGACATACTGTTGAACCGTTAAAAATAGTTGATAAATGTTCTTCAAATAGAACAGGAACAACAGTTACATTTAAACCAGATCCAGAAATATTTACTGAAACAACTATTTTTGATTATGAAATATTAAAAGTACGTGTTCGTGAATTAGCTTTTTTAAATAAAGGTTTAAAACTTACTTTAATTGATGATCGTGATTCTTTAAATATTAAAAAAGAAGAATTTATTTATGAAGGTGGAATTAGTGAATATGTCAAAATGTTAAATGAAAATAAAACACCTATTCATGAACAAATTATCTACTTAATGGATTCAGAAAATGATATTTCAATTGAAGTAGCTTTACAATATAATGATGGATATTCATCTAATGTTTATTCATTTACCAATAATATTAATACTCGTGAAGGTGGTACACATGAAGATGGTGTTAAAAGAGCTTTAACACGAATTATCAATAATTATGCTAGAAACAATAAAATATTAAAAGATAATGATGAACCATTATCTGGAGAAGATGTTCGTGAAGGTTTAACAATGATTGTTTCTTGTAAACATCCAAATCCGCAATTTGAAGGACAAACAAAAACAAAATTAGGAAATAGTGAAGTAAGAAAAATAGCTGATGATGTATTTAGTGAAGGATTTGAAAGATTTTTATTGGAAAATCCGGATGAAGCAAAATTAATTGTTGAAAAATCAATGACTGCAGCAAGAGCAAGAGTAGCAGCTAAAAGAGCGCGCGAATTAACTAGAAGAAAAGGTGCTTTAGACGCTATTAATCAATGGGGAAAATTAACTGATTGCACTAGTAAAGATGCAAGTATTTCTGAAATATTTATTGTCGAAGGGGATTCAGCAGGTGGTTCCGCTAAAGGTGGACGTGATCCTAAAACACAAGCCGTTTTACCACTTCGAGGAAAAATATTAAATGTAGAAAAAGCTCGTTTGGATCGTATATTAGGAAATGAAGAAATAAGAAGTATGATTACAGCATTTGGTACAGGTATTGGTGACGAATTTGATATTAATAAGTTAAGATATCATAAAATAATTATCATGACTGATGCTGATGTTGATGGTGAACATATAAGAATATTATTATTAACTTTATTTTATCGTTTTTTTAGACCTATTATAGAAGGTGGGTATGTTTATGCAGCTCAACCACCTTTATTTAATATCAAGCATGGTAAAACGACAAAATATGTTTTAAATGCAGAAGAAAGAGATAAATATATTAAACAATTATTAGAACAAAATCCAAATATAAAATATGAAGTAAGTCGAAATAAAGGGTTAGGCGAAATGGATGCCCATGAATTATGTGATACAACTATGAATATTGAAAATAGAACCCTTATTCAAATTACTATTGATGACGCTATTATGGCTGATCAAACATTTGAAACATTAATGGGCGAAGAAGTAGAACCAAGAAGAAAATTTATTGAAGAAAATGCTCCATATGCGCAAAATTTAGATATTTAAGGTGGTGATTATATATGGATAATTTAGAAAAAAGAAATATAGTTGAAGAAGTAAAACAATCATTTATTGATTATTCAATGAGCGTTATTGTTTCACGAGCTTTACCTGATTTAAGAGATGGTTTAAAACCGGTTCATAGACGTATTTTATACACGATGTATGAAGATAATTTAACGCCAGATAAACCTTTTAGAAAAAGTGCAACTACTGTTGGTACGGTTTTAGGTAGATATCATCCACATGGTGATAGTTCTGTATATGATGCAATGGTTAGAATGGCTCAAGATTTTAGTTATCGTTATGTTTTAGTTGAAGGTCATGGTAATTTTGGTTCCATTGATGGTGATGGTGCTGCAGCCTATCGTTATACTGAAGCTAGATTATCTAAACTATCTTTAGAATTATTAAGAGATATAAATAAAAATACAATCGATTTTGAACCAAATTTTGATAATACTACTAAAGAACCAGTCGTTTTACCTAGTAGATTTCCTAATATTTTAGTTAGTGGAACAATGGGGATTGCTGTTGGTATGGCTACTAATATACCACCTCATAATTTAGGTGAGGTAATTGATGGTTGCGTGGCTTATATTGATAATAATGATATAAGTATTAGTGAATTAATGAATTATATTAAAGGTCCTGACTTTCCAACTGCAGCTACTATTTTAGGCAATAATGGTATTAAAAAAGCATATGAAACAGGTCGAGGAACAATAACTATTCGTAGTAAAGTTGAAATAGTTGAAAATAATAATAAAAGTCAAATTATAATTACAGAATTACCATACCAAGTTAATAAAAAAGCCTTACAAGAACGTATTGGAGAATTAGTTCGTGATAAAATAATAGATGGTATTAGTGATTTACACGATGAAAGTAATTTAAAAAATGGTATTAAATTAGTTATTACATTGAAAAAAGAAGCAAATGCTAATGTTGTACTTAATAATTTATTTAAACATACATCTTTACAAACTAATTTTGGTATTATATTTTTAATGTTAGATGATGGTAGACCTAAAATATTAAATTTAAAAGAAATAATTTCCAAATATATTGATTATCAAAAAGTAATTATTATTAGAAGAACTAAATTTGAATTAGATAAAGCCGAAAAAAGAGTTCATATATTAGAAGGATATAAAATAGCTTTAGATAATATTGATGAAGTTATTAAAATTATAAAAAATGCCGAAAGTGATGTTGTTGCTAAACAACAATTAATGAATCGTTTTGGCTTATCTGATATACAATCAGATGCTATTTTAGAAATGAAATTAAGACGTTTAACAGGTCTAGAAAGAAATAAAATAGAAGAAGAATTAAAAGAATTATTAAAATTAATTGAAGAATTAAAATCTATTTTAGAAAGCAATGAAAAAGTATTAAATATAATAAAAGAAGAATTATTAGCTATTAAAGATAAATATGGTGATGAAAGAAGAACTAATATAGATATGACTGCTATAGAATATATTGAAGATGAATCTTTAATTCCAGTTGAAGATATTGTTATTACTTTAACTAATAAAGGTTATATAAAAAGAATGACAACAGAAACATATAGAAGTCAAAATCGTGGTGGAGTAGGTATTAAAGGAATGAGTACCAATGAAGATGATTTTGTTGAAAATATTATTTCTATGACAACTCATGATTATTTATTATTTTTTACTAATAAAGGTCGAGTTTATCGAATAAAAGGATATGAAGTGCCTTTATATAGTCGTCAATCTAAAGGATTACCGATTATTAATTTATTATCTTTAGATAAAGATGAATTAGTTAAAGTAATGCTCAAAGTAAGTCCTGATGAAACCAATAAATATATTGTATTTTGTACACAAAAAGGTTTGGTTAAAAGGACAAATATTAGTGAATTTGAAAATATTAGAACTAATGGAAAAATAGCAATTACTTTAAAAGAAAATGATCAATTAATATCTGTTAAAAAAACTACAGGTGATAACGAAATCATTATTGCTTCTTCAAATGGGCGAATGATTAGATTTAAAGAAGATGAAATTAGAGTTATGGGCAGAACAGCATCTGGCGTAAGAGGTATAGATGTTGATAATGGTGTGGCTGTTGGTTGTGAAATTGCAGAAAAAAATCAAGAAATTTTAGTTGTTACTGAAAACGGTTATGGCAAAAAAACAAGTATTGATGAATATAGAATGACTCATAGAGGTAGTAAAGGCGTTAAAGGCTTAAATATTACTGAAAAGAATGGTAATATAGTTTCTTTCAAAACAGTTCATGGTCATGAAGATTTAATGATTATAACTAATAATGGTATTGTTATAAGATTACCAATTGAACAAGTTTCCTCTACAGGAAGAGTAGCACAAGGAGTTAAATTAATTAATTTAAAAGATGATCAAAAAGTATCAAATGTTGCTATGATTGAAAAAGAAAAAAATAATTTAGAAGAAGAATCTACAGATAATAAGTAGATTCTTTTTTATAAAATTAGAAAACAATTTATTATAAATATATAGAATTTTAAAAAATTAAATATATTTATAGCATTTAAACACAATATAATATTATATTGTATAATTTTTATTTCCCGGGTAATAAAACAAAATGAATGTTCCACGTGAAACATAGAAAAAACAAAATGAATGTTCCACGTGAAACATAGAAAAAACAAA
>CALVKL010000039.1 GCA_944332695.1 uncultured Bacilli bacterium | reverse complement strand
AAAGGAACTAATCAAAAAATTTTTTTAATTTATTTTTAGGAATTAATCAAAAATTATTGACATTGGTTATATATACCCAATTTATATTTATTGCATAAACTGTAATAGGTGAAATATATGGAAGAAAAATTAAAAAAGACCTATTATATTGTTTTAGGTATATTAATTTTATTATTCTTTACTAAGGATATTGATGTTGAAAATGAATTTTATAAAAATATAAAATTAATAACTAAGCCTGATGAGTTATTAGTTTTAGTTAATAAAAATAATCAATTATTAAATAGTTATGTCCCTAATAATTTGGAAAATATTTCCTTAAAGTTTGCTAATAAAGATAAATATTTAAGAAAAGAAGCTAAAGAAGCGTTTGAAAAATTAGCAAGTGATGCTAGTAATTTAGGATATCGAATAGTTGCTGTATCAGCATATCGAGATTACAATTATCAAAACCAACTTTTTAACTATTATGTTTCAGAAAAAGGATTAGATTATGCTTTAGAATGTTCAGCAAAACCAGGTCATTCAGAACATCAGACTGGATTAGCAGTTGATGTTGAAGGAGAAAATAAAGATTACGATAACTTTGAAGATACCAAAGAATTTAAGTGGATGAAAAACAACTCTCATAAATATGGATTTATTTTAAGATACCCTAAAGGTAAAGAACATATTACCGGATTTAAATATGAACCATGGCATTATCGTTATGTAGGAATTGATGTGGCTACTACAATTTACAACAACAACATAACCTTAGAAGAATATCTAAATAATTAAAACTATGATATAATAAATTTGGTGATTTTATGAAATATCTTAAAGAAAATAAATTTATTATTTTAACTATTATCTTATTATGTGGACTAATGTTTATATTTATCAATCAAAAACATGGCTTTCATGAAGACGAAATATTTTCTTACGGTTCAAGCAATTATAAATATGATAATGTTTATCGGTGGTTTGGTTATGCGGAAGCTAATCAAGATATATTATACAATCAAGTTTTAACTGGTAGTGTCAGTAATAGAATAAATAATTTAATAAAATTTGCTAAAGATCCAAATCAATTTTCTAAAAATGAAACTTTAGCTAAAGAAATTCCAATTTTTCGCGCTAAAGAAGAAGCTTTAGATTATTTAGCTATTCAACAAGAGGATATTTTTAATTATTTTTCTGTTTACCATAATCAAAGCCGTGATGTTCATCCGCCATTATTTTATTTTTTAGTTCATTTCATTTCAACAATATTTTATAATCAATTTTCCAAATATATAATTTTTATTATTAATTTAATTTTCTTTATAGGTACTTTAATTTGTATAAAAAACATAATGGAAAAATTAAATCGTAAAAATCTAACTATTCCAACTATGATATTATATGGAGCTAGTATGGGTGCTATTAGTACCGTTATGTTTCAAAGAATGTATATGATGATGACTTTCTTTAGTATTTTATATTTATACTATATAATTAAATTTATCAAGAATAACTTTAAAATTGAAGATAATTTTTTCTTCACTTTAACTATTATTTGTGGCTTTTTGACTCAATATTATTTTTGTATTTATATTGTTTTAATATTTATTATTTTGTCAGTATATTTGTTATTTAAGAAAAAATTCAAAAATTGGTTTCATTTTTTCAAACCACATATTATAGCAGCTATTATCGGAATCACTTTCTATCCATTTAGTATTGATGATATTTTCTTTTCCTATCGTGGCCTTAGTGGTACAGACAATAAAACTAACAATTTTCTAGAAAATTTTCAATATTATTTTGAACAAATTGGCAAATTATTTAGTGTGGAAAATTTTATAATAATTTTACTTTTAGTTTTAGCTATTATTTTAATTTATAAAATTAGTAAAAAAAAGTTATTAAAGATTGAAAAAAAAGATTTTATTAATCTTGCTGTTATTATCTTTCCAATTATTCTTTTCATTGCTATTATATCAAAAATTGCTCCTTTTTTAGGTGCCAATTATACTTCAAGATATATAATGTTATTATTGCCAATTATTGCAATAGCTGTTTTTTATCTTTTATCTTTCATTTTTAAAAAAAATCTCTTCATAATTACTTTAGTAATCAGCCTAATTTTAAGTGTTAATGGATTAGTTAATAATACACCTGTTTATTTATATAAAGATTATGAAAAAGTAATAAAATTAGCCAATGAAAATAAAGATAAATATTTTGTTTATGTTTTTGACAATTATTTTACTCATTTAAGCTCGATGCCAGAATTTATGACTTATAAAGAATCATTAATTTTAAACAATAATATTCATGATTTTAAATTATTAGATAATGAAAAATTAAATAATGAAAATGAATTTATATTATGCATTAAAAATTGGTTAAATAAAGAAGAAGTTTTAAATTTAGTTTTAGAAAATTCCAAATATGAAAGTTATGAGATATTATTAGAATTAGACAGTGATGTTGAATCAACTTATTATAAAATAAAAAAATGATAGTTTTAAAACCTATCATTTTTTTAACATTTTAATCAATGCACCTTTTTTCTTTATTAATACTTTGCCACCATCAAATTTATCATTAATATTAGTATAAATCGTATAAGCCATGTTAGTAATATCTCCAGGTACCAAAATAAAATTAGTTTTATTGAATATTGGATCAACAACAATAAAAGGAACTTTATTAGCAAAATTTACATACGCTTTAGTAAAATTATCAACTGGCATTTCTTTTTGCATTCCATAAAGCGAAGAAATGAATAAACTAATTTTGTTTTCTAAACAAAAATCATGAATATATCCTAAAATGCCATCTAATTTAATTAATTTTTGATTCAATTCAGGAACACTTTTAATGTCATCAAGTTGATAGTTGATAATGATTGAATCATATTCTGAATCTCTAATTATCGACTTAATATGTTCCTTATTTAGTAATAAATCATTATCAATTTTAGCAAAAGAAATTTGCGGTGAAACAATGTTTTGTAATCCACAACAATAATAATTAATTAATTTAATATTTCTACTATCAGCTAATATTAGTGCTTTAGCATTTATTTTAGTTAAATAGTTATTCATTGATATTCCAGACTTAGGGAAAGCAAACATTGGATATTTAATACCAATTACTGGAAACATTGAAAAATAATTGTCATGATTAGTTATTTTAGATATTTCTTTTATAAAATTATTTAAACTAACAAATTCATAATTAAAGAAGAAAATACTATCATTAATATTAAAATTAAATCCTTCATTCATATAAAATTCCTTAACGTTTCTAGGTTCAATTTTTAAAGAAACTAAGGAGTTAATTTTTTTAGTTATTTCACGCCATTTTTCACCAACTTGTTTTTGAAACATATTAATAAACGAATTTTGATTTAGAGCATTCAATGAATTAATACCAACTATAATTCCGATTTTACAATCATCTATTTCATAAATTATTTTATTAATTAATCGCTCTATTTCTTTATAATTATCTATATTATCAGCCGTTAAAACTAAGTGTAAATATATTGTATTTGTTTTTTTTGTTTTAATAAATTTTAAAAATTCTTTTAAATGTTCAAAAACTTTTTCGTTTTCTAAAGCTAAAAACAAATGAATTTTACCTTCATTTTTTATGCTATTTATAAAAAAACTCAAGTTTTGATTTTCTTCAAATCTATTAATATAATCATCGATTAAAGAACATGATAATGGATATTTTACTCCTGTACTAAAAGTTCGATACGCACTAGATAAATTATAGCAAGACGTAGCAATAGTAGAAAATAAATATTTTTTTGTATAACTTTCTAAATTAGGCATTAATTTAGAATTATATATATTATATGAATCTAATTGTTCAATTCCAAAACCATTCATCAAAAATAAAACTGTTTTTTTCATTTATCATTCCTCATATTCTAGTAAACATTATATCTTATTTTATCCAATTTAGCAATAATTAACATATAAATTGATAATTCAATTTAATTATACTTTACTAACCACATATATATAAATAACTATTTTTAAGATAATTGTTCAAATTGTGAATTATATAAATTAGCATAAAAACCATTTTTCTTTAATAATTGTTCATGATTACCTTGTTCAACAATATCACCATTATTCATAACTAAAATTAAATCCGCATCTTTGATTGTTGATAGACGATGGGCAATAATAAATGAAGTTCTTCCTTTCATTAATTCATCCATAGCATTTTGAATTAATATTTCCGTTCTTGTATCAACACTACTAGTTGCTTCATCTAAAATTAAAACTTTAGGATCAGATAAAATAGCGCGTGCAATCGTTAGTAATTGTTTTTGTCCTTGTGAAATATTATTAGTTTCCTCATTTAATTCCATATTATAACTGTCTGGTAATGTTTGAATAAAATGATGAACATGAGCTTTTTTAGCGGCTTCAATAACTTCATCATCAGTAGCATCTAATTTACCATACCTTAAGTTTTCCATTATTGTTCCAGAAAATAACCATGTATCTTGTAAAACCATCCCAAAAATATGTCTTAAATCACTTCTTTTATAATCATTTATATTATTGCCATCAATTAATATTTTGCCGTCATTTACGTTATAAAATCTCATCAACAATTTAACCATAGTCGTTTTACCAGCACCAGTAGGACCTACTATTGCTACTTTCATACCCTTTTTAACCTTAACACTAAAATCATTAATAATAATATCATCATTATAGCCAAATTTAACATGATCAAATGTCACATCACCTTTAATATTATTAACTTTTAATGGATGTTTAGTTTCTACTTCTTCTTTTTCTTCTAGGAATTCAAATACTCTTTCACTAGCAGCTATCGTTGCTTGTAACATGTTGGAAACTTGCGCTAATTGAGCAATTGGTTGCGTAAAATTTTTAGTGTAAGAAATAAAAGATTGAATATTACCAACTGTAATTTTACCTTTAATTGCATAATAACCACCTAATATCGCTACTAAAACATAACCTAAATTACCAATAAAATTCATAATTGGCTGCATCATTCCTGAAAAAAATTGACTTTTCCAACCACAATTACATAGTTTCTCATTCTTTTCTTCAAAATTTTTAAGAACTTTATCTTCTGCATTAAATACTTTAATAACATTTTGACCAGAATACATTTCTTCTATCTGACCATTAACTTGACCTAGATATTCTTGTTGTTTTTTAAAATAACTTTGACTATGTTTAACAATAAACAAAGTAACTAAAGAGGCAATTGGTAAAATTATTAACGCTACTAAAGTCATTACTACATTAATTGACAACATTATTATTAAAACGCCAATAATTGTAGTTAACGAAGTAATTAATTGTGTCGCACTTTGACTTAAATTCTGACTCATGGTATCGATATCGTTGGTAATAATTGATAAAACCTCACCATGACTTTTTTTATCAAAATAATTCATTGGTAATTTATTAATTTTAACTGATACTTTTTTTCTTAATTCATAAGTATATTTTTGACTAATACCCGTCATAATAAATCCTTGAACATAAGAAAATAAAGCACTGACAATATATAATCCTATTAAAAAAATTAAAATTGAAGCAATTTTTTCAAAATCAATTCCTGGTCCACCAGTTATTTTACTGATTAAACCATTAAATAATTCAGTAGTGGCATTACCCAATATTTTAGGACCTACGATTGAAAAAATAGTACTAGCAATTGCAAATATAATAATAATTGCTAGCTGTATTTTATATTTAGATAAACTTTTAAATAATTTTTTAATAGTACCTTTAAAATCTTTAGCCTTTTCTGTTGATATCTTACCTGGTTTCATCTAATTCCTCCTTTGATAATTGTGAAGAAGCAATTTCTTGATAGATTTTACAATTTTTTAATAATTCTTTATGTTTACCAATCCCCACTATTTTACCTTTATCTAAAACAATAATTTGATCTGCTTGCATAACTGTACTAATTCTTTGCGCGACAATAAAAATTGTAGCATCTTTAGTTATTTTATTTAATTCTTGTCTTAATTTTAAATCAGTTTTATAATCTAAAGCTGAAAAGCTATCATCAAATATATATATTTCCGGATCAATGGCAATTGCTCTTGCAATCGCTAATCTTTGTCTTTGACCGCCAGAAACATTAGCGCCACCTTGGGAAATTTCACTTTGATATTTATCTTTTTTATTGTTGATAAATTCTAAAGATTGACTTATTGAAGCTGATTTAACAATATTTTCTTTACTTATTTTATTTAAACCAAAACCAATATTTGACTCAATTGTTCCTTTAAACAACATTCCTTTTTGCGGAACATAACCAATTTTACTTCTTAATTGTTTAATATCCGTATTTTTTATATCAACACCATCAATTAAAATCTTACCTCCAGTAACATCATAAAATCTTGGTATTAAATTAATTAATGTTGATTTACCAGAACCAGTCGATCCAATAAAAGCGGTTGTTGTCCCCTTAACAGCTTTAAAACTGATATTTTGTAAAACATCTTCTAAAGCATCAGGATATCTAAAATATACATCTTTAAATTCTACGGTTCCTTTTAATTCTTCTTTAAATTTTACTGGTTTAGCAATTTGTTTAATAGAAGAATCTTTATCTAACACTTTCCCAATTCTTTTTAAAGATACAAAGGCCCTTGGAATCATAATTGATACCATTGATATCATTAAGAAAGCCATAATAATTTGCATTGTATAAGTAATAAATGCCATTAAAGTACCAACTTGCATTGTTCCGGCATCTATTTTACTCGCACCGATCCAAACAATTAAAACGCTTACTCCATTCATAATAAACATCATTGTTGGCATCATAACTGTCATAATTCGGTTAACAAATAAATTAACTTTAGTTAAATCTTTATTAGCTTCATCAAATCTTTTCTCTTCATGTTTTTCATTAGCAAAAGCTCTAATAACTGGAATTCCCGTTAATATTTCTCTTGATACTAAATTTACTTTATCAATTAATTTTTGAACTTTATTAAATTTTGGCATTGCTAAAGCAAATAAGATAATAACTACACCAATAATAGTAGCTACAGCTAAAGCAATTATATAACTCATTTCACTACCACTTACTTTAGCTAATGCTCCCAATCCCATAATTGGTGCATAAAAAACAACTCTAAGTAACATTACTATTAACATTTGAATTTGTTGAATATCATTCGTACTTCTCGTAATTAATGAAGCTGTCGAAAAGCTTTCAAATTCCGCATTAGAATAAGTCATAACTTTACTTACAACTTCTTTTCTTAAATCTTTACTAAAATATGCAGCAATACGGCTAGATAATAAAACTGTTATGATTGTTAAAACCATTGAAATTAAAGCTAAAACAATCATTTTTAAGCCTGTTATAATAATATAATTTATTTGAATTTGTTCAACATCAATTCCAATTTTTATATATTCATCTTTTAAATAAACGATTGCGGTTTGTTCTAATAAGCTAACAGTATCACTAGAATATTTCTCATTTATTTTATTAATTAATTCATCATGTTGTTGTTCATCCATTAATTTTAAAGCATCATAAATACTTACCCCTTCTGGAATAGGTAAATTTAAACTACTAATATCAAAATTATCTTGACCAGTAGTATAAACCATAATCATCGGTAAAGTAATAATGTCTTTAATATCTTCATTATCCTCTTTTAAAATATATAAATTTTCTTCATTTAATAAAGGATATTTTTCTAAATATTGTGTATCTTCTTTAGTAATTAAAATATAATTATTATTTACCTTTTCTTTACTTTCACTAGTCATAAACAATAATAGTTTATCATATTCTTCTTCGGTTATTACTTCAGGAACCGGTGATTCAATACCATATTGTTGAATTCCGATATTAACAATATCAGAAGTATATTCCGGTAAACTTAAATCGCAACTAGCTTGCAAAAAAAGTAAAATAAAAACTAAAATAATATAAAAACTATATTTTTTTAATATTTTTAAAATATGCCTCATTAATTCCCTCCTTGAATATTATTAAATATTTGTTTAATTACTTCATAAAAAATATTTAATTTTTCTTTTTCAATATTTGCTATTAATTTATTTTCCATATTTTTAGCTTTTTTCTCTAGTTCCGTTATTAAAACGATACTTTTATCTGATAATATTATTTCTTTATTTCTAGCATCAATACTACTAACTTTTCTTTGAATAAACTTTTTGCTTTCTAATCTATTTAAAATACCATTAACCGTTGGATTAGTTAAACTAAATTCTTTTTCGATATCCCTTTGGTTAATTGGATTATCCCTGTTTTTATATAAATAGATTAAAAGTTTAGCTTGTGAGCTTGTTAAATCGATATTTTCCAAATCTTTATTTAATTCGCTTTCTGCCATTTGAAATATTTTTTTTAAATAAAAACCAAATTCCCTATCCACTATATCCTCCTTATTTTGAAAATAAATATATAGCACGCTATACATTATATGATATTAGTATTAAAATGTCAACTATATTTAAATATAAAATATAAGTTTATAACTTTGATATTTTTTAAGTTTTGCGTTGCCATTTACAAATTTTTATAAAAATACAAAGAAAAAACGATTTTTTGATTTCTCTACTAAATCGTTTTTTTCTAGTTATTCACGCTTTTGTCCTTATTTTATCATATTTTATATCTTAAATTTCATATGGACTTGACCAAGTGCCATTACCTTGAGTAATGGTGACATTAGAGTTAACTACTATAACTGGGCGAATACCACCAATGTACGGGTGATCAATAGCATATCCATCACCACGCAAAAACCATGCATTAAAATCCGAGCTGTTTGTAAAAATTGTCATTGTCCAATAACCGCTTGCATTATGACTTGTTTCTGTATATCCTTGAGTTAAAATACTACTACTTTGACTCGATAGCATTTCACCTACTCTTATTAATCCAACTGTGGCGTTTACTTTGTATGTTGGATTGGTTTCTTCTAAGGATATTTTATAATTATCACCATAACTAAAGTTATTTTGATACCATGAATAATCTATTACTAA
>CALVKL010000038.1 GCA_944332695.1 uncultured Bacilli bacterium | reverse complement strand
GGGGAATTCTACCCTTTTTTTCATATATTTATTTAAAAACTTGTTTTATTTTTATTTATTTAAAATACAATAACATACTTTTCGATTATTAAAAAAAGCATTTAAAATGCTTCTGCTACCGTATTCTAGAAAGGTCAATCATATGTTACACTTTTTATTGATGTAATATTTTAGTTCTATTATTGACAAAATCAAATTGGGAAGAAAGTTTTTCTTTTACTTTAATCAAAAATTCTTCAGGATTTACAAAACTATGATTAATTGCTCTAATATATTCATGCATAGCATTTTGAAAAGAAGAACTAGAAAAAAATTTATCAATACTATCAAAAATAAAGTGGAAACTTGTTTCCTCTATTATAATCGCATCAGGAGCAATACCTTTTTTTTCCGCTAATGATTCAATTGCAAAAATTGGATTACCCATTTCAAAATAAATATTTCTATAATCTTTTTCATCATAATGATTTTCTACTACATAATCAAAGTTTTCTTTAGCAAAAAATTTAATTATAGAAATAAAGCTTATATTTTTTGAATCAAATTCTTTTAAATTATATTTTTGAATAAATAATCCTTCTGATGTAAACATTGAAATGATAAATTCTGGATAAATTGTATGAACTTCTCCTTTGGGATTAATTTTTCTTAAAGGAAAACGGCAAAACATTTGAATTGTTTTGTCTTCAGAACAAAAAAACATATTATTATTAGTTACATATAAAGTTGAATTATCACAAGGAACTTTTATAGCTTCTTCAGCGACTATTTTTATAGGACATATAATAGAAGAAAGGGCTAAATTATTAATAAAATCGATTAAATAATCACTAATTTTTACAAATTGTTGTACGTCACCATAATAATTTTTTTTCAAATGCTCTACAATGTTTTCTACAATTCTATTATTACCCATTTTTTCACCTCATTTTGATTATATATTTTAACCCAATTTAGGATTAAATTTTAAATTATTTAAAACATTTAGTTAAAAATACCATTTTTTAAATAATTTATTAAAAAAATGGAATTATCCATTTTTATATCTTATTTTTTTATATATTTCCATCAATATTAATACAATAAAAGCAAGTCCAAATAATATTAATAAATGTGAAAAAGGAATAGATACCGTTTTTAAAAAAACCGATAAAAATGGAACTTCCATTACTAAAACTTGCAGTAATACTGATACGATAAAGGCAACTAAGATCAAATAATTTGATTTTAGTGAAACACTAAATGCTGATTTTTTTTCACTTCGGCAATTAAAGACATGAATATTTTGAATAAAAACCATTAAGGCCATTGTATAACCTCTAGCAGTAGATACTTCCATTGAAAAGACTTCAAGTAAGCAGTACCAAACTGTAAAGACAAGTAATCCGGTTGTTATGCCAGAAAATAAAATGGAACCAAATAAATTTTTATCAAACAATGACTCTTTAGGATCACGAGGTTTTTCCTTCATAATACCGTCCTCTGCTTTTTCAAAAGATAAAGCAATATCTTGAATACCATCAGTTACAACATTTATCCACAACAACTGAATGGCAACTAGTGGCATAGGCAACCCTAATAAAATCGATAAACAGAAAAATAGTATTTCAGATAAACCACATGAAATTAAAAATAAAACTATTTTTCTAATATTTGAATAAGCCACTCTGCCCTCTTTTACTCCCATAACAATAGAATTAAAATTATCATCTGCGACAATCATATTAGATGTTTCACGGGCAATATCAGTACCACTTCCCATAGCAATTCCTATATTAGCGCTTTTTAAAGCTGGAGCGTCATTTACGCCATCACCAGTTACAGCAACAAATTCTCCTTGACGTTTTAAAGATTCAACAATAGCTAATTTTTGAAGAGGTGTAACACGTGTAAAGATGAGTTTATTCTTTACAAATTGATCAAATTCAGTAGTACTTTTTTCTAAATATTTAGCTACTTCATCACCAGTAGTGACGTCTTTTTGATTGTTTGTTAACTCTAAATCTTTAGCAATTGAAAATGCAGTCAATGGGTGATCGCCAGTAATCATTAAAACTTTGATTCCAGCACCATGACACTCCTTAATCGCCGAAACTGCTTCTTTTCTTATTGGATCAATAAAACCAACCATCCCCATAAAAGTCAATTTTTTAATATCATTTTCAGTATATTTATCTTGTCTAGGTATTTCTCCATTAGCTAAAGCTATTACCCGATAACCATTTTTAGCTAATTCTTGATTTTGATTGTCAAGATTATCAGCATGCTCAATAAAATTTACTTTATTACAAAAGGAGTTAACCTTCTCTAGCGATCCTTTGACGGTACAATAACACTTATTATCAATTTCATAAAACACCGCTGAATATTTGTTTTCAGATTCGTAAGGAATGGTTTCTAAAATATTGACATTACTAATATCAATATTCATTTTTTTACCTAAAACTAAAAAGGCTAAATCTATAGAATCTCCCATTCTTTTATCATTTTCAATAATAGCTTCATTATTCAAAACTCCATAAAAAGCAATTTCTTTAGCATAGTCTAATTTTTCACCAATAACCTCACCTTCTATTTCATAACCCGTTCCTGTTATATCATATGTCAAATTATTAGGAAGAACGATTTTCTTTGCCGTTTGTTCATTTACAGTTAAAGTTCCTGTTTTATCGCTAGCAATTGCAGTACAACTACCTAAAGATTCAACAGCATTTAATTTACGGACAATAACATTTTTTTTCGCCATTTTATTAGAGCCAATAGTTAAAGCCATTGTTAAAGCTAACGGTAACCCTTCGGGCATTGCTGATACAGCTAAAGCTACAACCGATAAAAATATTTCATGATGAGGCAATCCTTTTACAATTGATATAACAGTAATAATTATTGCTATTACTAAAACCAAAACACTAATTTGCTTAGAAAATTTATCAACCCTTATTGTCAAAGGTGATTTTTCTTCTTTTGTTGTATTAATACTATTAGCAATTTTTCCTATTTCTGTATTTAACCCAACAGCTACTACTATTGCTTTAGCTCTACCAGTTACAACATTTGTCCCAGAAAAAACCATATTACTTTGTTCGTTTATTGAAACATTTTCTTTGTTAATTAAAGCACTATCTTTGCTTACTTGAACACTTTCACCTGTTAATATTGACTCATCAACCATAAAATTATGCGTTTCAACTAATCGCATATCGGCTGGTATTTTTTCGCCAGATTCTAATACAACATAATCACCAACTGTTAAATCGTCTGAAACTATCTCTTCTACTATGCCATTTCTAATTACTTTAATTTTTACTTTTATTAAATTAGATAATGATTCAGCTGTCGTATTAGCTTTATTTTCTTGATATGTAGCCATTATAGCATCGACTAAAATTATAAACATTATTGCAGCAGCATCCAATACTTCATTCACGATTAATGAAGCTAAAGCCGCAAATAGTAATAATATAACAATTGGGTCTTTAAACTCGCTAAAAAATATTTTTATTATACTATCTTTTTTCTTTTTTGGAATTACATTTTTTCCATATTTTGCAATTCTTGTTTTTGCTTCATCACTAGTTAAACCATTATTACTAGTTTCTAATTGTTTCATTAAGTCTTCAATTTTTTTGTTGTAATACATATTAATTCCTCATTCTATATATTATTCTTATGTATAATAAAATTATATCATGTATAATTAATATATTCAAGAAAAAAATAATGAAATTATCAATTAAAAAAATAAAAAAGCTATACGATAAAGATAGATTTAATTAAGTTCATTTTTCTTTATAATGTAGGTCTTATCCTTTGTATAAAAAGCATAAAAAACATCACTTAATTTCAATTTGTTTTTATTTAAAATATCATAAACCCAGTCAATATCTTTATTCATATTTTTAATTGTATCTATATCGATTACACCATCTAAAATAATGGGCATAGGATAAGTATTGTTATCAGTAAAAACTGACAACTTGCCATTATTTTCTAATATAGCATAATTAACATCATTTAAATTTTTAATTCCTTGTTCTCTTAATTGCGAAATTAAGTCATCTAGACTATATCTTGTTTTTTGCATTTGCTTAAAATTTACTTTACCTTTGTTAATTAATACACTGGGATTACCATCAATAAATTTACGAAAGGAATCACTTTTTAAAGTTAATAAACTTAATCCAACTTGAATTATTACTAATAAAGCAATAGGTATAATTGAAATAAAAATTGAACGATTACTTTCTTCAATACTCATAGCCGCTAATTCTGCTATTAAAATTGAAACAATTAAATCGATAATACTCAATTGCCCGACTTCTTTTTTACCCATGATACGATAACAAATTACTATAAAAAAATACAATACAAAAGTCTTAATTATAATATTTATATACATATAATCACCTATTTTATTATGATTTAAGTTCTAAAATTTTATACAAATAAATATAAATTATTAGGTGATACAAATGTTATTTTTAAAAAAATTCAGTAAATCGTTTTTAACGAGTATAATAATATTATTAAGTATAACATTAATTGTAACTATTTTAAACTATATTGGCCTATTTAATCTAAAAATGGTAACAATATTTTCTTATATCACACCTTTTATTTCTTTATTTATAGGTGGAATAACCATGGGTAAAGGATGTTTAAATAAAGGATGGCTTGAGGGAATTAAATATGGATTAATATGTGTTTTTATCTTTGTTATATTTAATTATTTGGCATTTGATTCTTTTTTTGATATTGCTAATATTATTTTATATATAATTACCTTGATTGCAAGTACATTAGGAAGTATGATTGGTATTAATTTAAAAAATGGTGAAGATTAATCACCATTATATTTTTCTATAAATTGTTCTTTATATTCTTTAAAATTATTGTTTTTAATACTTTCTCTTATCTCTTCCATTTCTCTTATTAAAAATCTAATATTATGAATTGATAACAATCTACCACCTAAAGTTTCATTACAAGTAATCAAATGTCTAATATAAGCTTTCGTATAATTTCTACATGTATAGCAATCGCACTCTTCAATCGGCGTAAAATCTTCTTTATATTTCAAGTTTTTTAAGTTGATTCTTCCAGTCCTTGTAAATGCATTGCCATGTCTAGCTAACCTAGTTGGTAAAACACAATCAAACATATCAATTCCTCTTTCGACTCCTTCTAATAAATCGATTGGATCGCCTACGCCCATCAAATACCTTGGCTTATCAGTCGGTAAATATTTAACAGAAAAATTAATCATTTTATACATTGTTTCTTTATCTTCCCCAACACTAGTCCCACCAATTGAATATCCATCGAAATCTAATTTGACAGTTTCTAAAGCACTGTATTTTCTTAAATCTTCATACTCGCCACCTTGAACTATTCCAAATAATGACTGATTAGCATTGTTATGAACATCTTTTCCTCTTTTTGCCCATCTAATTGTTCTTTCAGTACTAGCTTTAGCATATTCATAAGTTGCAGGATATGGAATACATTCATCAAAACTCATTGCAATATCACTATCTAATTTATTTTGAATCTGAATTGATAATTCGGGGGTTAAAAATAATCTCTTCCCGTCAATATGACTTTTAAAATATACACCATCTTCAGTGATATCTTTTTTTTTAGCTAAAGAAAAAACTTGAAAGCCACCACTATCGGTTAAAATAGGTCCATTATAATTCATAAATTTATGTAATCCGCCTGCTTTTAAAACTATATCTTCACCTGGTCTTAGCCACAAATGATAAGTATTAGCTAAAATAACAGCACTATTCATATCATATAATTCTTCAGGAGTTAATGTTTTAACATTAGCTAAAGTCCCAACAGGCATAAACATTGGTGTATCAAAAGTTCCATAATTTGTTTTTAACTTCCCCAATCTAGCATTATTATCATTTTTTATTAATTCATATTTTATTTTCATTAAATCACCTGTGCTTAATTATAACTTATTTATTTAAATTTGACAAGCAAATAAAAATATGGTATTATACTACCGTTTTAAAGGGGGAAAAGAATATGGAAAGAAAAAAACCTAACACAATTGATTTTAATGATGTCGTTACCAAAGAAGAACTATTATTATTGCCAGAAGAAAAAAGAGATTTTGCGGTTAAACAAGGAATCTATCATCGCAAATATATTGAAAGTACATATGGTTATGACTATTTGGCCAGTTCTTTATCTTTAAGAGCCCGCGAAATAGCCTTTTTAGCGAATAAATATCGCATGGAAAATAATGTCACTAAAGAGCTTTTAGCAGCTACAATCGCTTTGCCAAAAGATGAAAGTATAATAAGGGTTTTATTATCTAAAAATATTACATATAATAATTTAGTCGCTTATTCTAGAGCAATTTCAAATTTAAAAAAAATAGCTATGCTTGCTAAAGAAATAGAACCTAATGAAGAATTAAAACTAGCTAATAAAAAAATTACTAATCTATGTAGACTCATTAAAATGTATTATGGAGTAAGTGATTTTAATCTAGTATTAGCTAAATTAAACTATTTAGTTGCATTTAAAATGGACTTATATTTAGAAATAGAAGAAAAATTAAACCTAGATAAACAAAAGAAATTTTAATTTAAAGTTTCTTTTATTTTATCTAAATATAACGCTCGACTTCCTTTAATATAAATCAAGCAATCATTATTAATATATTTCCTTAAATAATTAATTAAATTATCAATATTGTCAAAATGTTTTCCATGAATAAATTTTGAATATTCACCAATTAATAATACTTGTTTATTATTAATTTTTTTTAAATATTTATTTATTTTTTTATGATATTTTTTACTATATTTTCCCAATTCTAACATATCACCAATTACTATATATTTAAATTGTTTTTTATCTTTTAACAATTGTAATCCACCTATTAGTGATTCATAACTGCTATTATAACTATCATCAATAATTGTATATCTATTTTTTATTGTATTTAATCTGCCATTAATATTTTGAAATTCATAAATAGCTTCACTAATTAGATCTAAATCCATATTAAAAATAAGCCCCATCTTAATTGCTAGGAATACATCACTTAATAAATGTTTGTATGAATTAAAAATGAAATGAGTATTATCAATATCAAATTCTATTTTATCATTATATTTTAATCTTTTTATTTTTAATTTTCTTCTGTCAACTTTAATTATATTTTTAATTTTTAGTTTTTTTAAATACCTGTCTTCATTATTGATTATTAAATATCCATCTTTCATTCCATCTAATATTTCTAATTTTGCTTTTAAAATTTCTTTTTTGCTTCCTAAATTTCCAATATGAGCAGTTCCAATATTAGTTATTATTGCATAGTCGGGTTGACATATCTTTGATAAATAAGATATTTCGTTTTTATGATTCATTCCTAATTCAGTTACTATTACATCATAACTATCATCTAAATTTAATAAGGTTAACGGTAACCCTATATGATTATTATTATTATTAATAGATTTTAAAACTTTATATTTTTTACTTAAAACTAATGATATTAATTCTTTAGTGGTTGTTTTCCCAACACTCCCTGTGACAGCTATTAAAGGTATATTATATTTATTTTTTATATAGTTAGCTATTTGTCCTAATGCTTTAATAGTTGAACTTACCTTAATATAAGGTATATTTTTTAAGTCTTTTTCACATATAATAGCACCTGCTCCGTTATCAATTGCTTCATCTATATATTCGTGTCCTTTGTTAATAGCTAAAAACAAATCACCAGTCTTTATTTCTTTTGAATTTGTTCTTATTTTATTAATCTTTACATCATTATAAATATCTCCTTCTATTATTTTATTTAATTCACTTAAAAGCATATTCTCACCTATTAATATATATGTACAAAAAACCAGTAATATTATTTTTACGTTATTATCAGATAAATTCATATAATAATTATTCAATGTTTTTAATAGTCATACACATTGAAAAAATTATATAAGATAAAATAATATGAATTTTTTGTTTGATTTAATAAATGGAGATTTAAGTGAAGATAATATATCATTTTATTTCCATAAAAATTCTCAAATTACTGCTTCAGAACAAAAAAATTTAGAGAACACAAGAGGAATATTAGATATATCTGAAGTAAATCAAATTCCGGACAATTTACTTAAACATCAATTAACTTTCGTTCCAAAAGAAATATTATCAAATTATTCATGGATTATGGTAGGTCATAACTTTAGTTCAAAAACCACAAAAGAAATTATTCCTGAAGCAGTAGCTAAAGAACTTAATTCAAAAGAATTAGCTGATTTAGATAAAATTCTTCAAGATAGTTTTGGGAGTGGCTTATGCCCAAGTGGTTTAGCAATGCTTTATGTTACTCAAAAAAGAGGAGAATTAGAAAAATGGATAAACTTAAATAATGAACTATTTGGTAATATCCCAGAGGTTAATGGAAGATTAAATTTCTCTGTATATGGAAAACCCGAAATGATATCTAAGTGGGATACAGAAAATTTTCGTGAATTAATTTCAGTTGGAAATGCTGTTAAATTTGCAAGATTGAAATGTTTAATAGATGTTTTTGTTGAACCCGAAAAAAATATAAATATACAAACAGGAATTCCATATGTATATGAAATATTAGGATATATAAAGACTCCTAAAGATTTATCTGAAGAACCTTTTAGTAGATAATATAATGATTGTGGATTTTCTCACATATGAATTTGTATGGGAGTACAAATTCAGTGCTGACTGTCGATAAAGTTTGATTTTGTCCATACACATTTTTAGTCATATATTAATTCTTTTAATACAATTTCTTCAGTCATATTTTTATAATTATTCATTTGAGATACCGATTCTAATTGATTGTTTTTTTTTAACTTTTCAGTTAAGTTTTTATCATTTTTAACATAACAATTTATTAAAAATTCTATCTTTTCTTGTGCTTCATTACCAACTGAAAAAAGATAATCGTTAAGTTCATTAACTATTAAAAGTTTATTATAAAAATGTTTCTTATTCTTTTTCAGATAGTCTATTTTAATAGATTGTAAGTTTTATAAAAAATAAAAACTTACGAACTTTTTATGGTTCGTAAGTTGTCTTCAAATGGAGCGAATCACATACAAGTTACGAACTTTATTCTCTTTCTGTATTCATTATATATTAAAATTAATATATTTTCAATATTATAATTTCAACATTCTCCAATAGTATAGATTATTTTTTGTTTTAATGGTATAATTAGCACAACAAACAAATCGTTAAATAGTAATTTGAAAGTGAGTTGTTGAGATGGAAATATTAGAATATGGTAATCCCAAAAATGAGAAAATCATTTT
>CALVKL010000037.1 GCA_944332695.1 uncultured Bacilli bacterium | reverse complement strand
CCTTCTGGGACACCATTTAAAAATAAAAAGTCTTTATAATTAAGACTTTTTTATGTTGCTAAAAAACAAATAAAAATATATAATAAAGTTAAGAAAGCAGTTGATTTTATGTCTATTTATATTCATATTCCATTTTGTAAAACAATTTGTTCCTATTGTGATTTTTGTAAATTTTACTATAATGAAATTTGGGTAGATAATTATTTGAAATCTTTAGAAAAAGAAATAAAATTAAAATATCAAAATGAGCTGATAAACACCATTTATATTGGTGGTGGAACTCCGACTTGTTTAAATATAAGACAATTAGAAAAATTATTAAAGTTAATTAAGTTATTTAAATATAAGGAAATAGAATTTACAATTGAAACTAATGTAGATTTAGATTTAGAAAAAATAAAGTTATTAAAGAACTATGGCGTTAATCGTATCAGTATTGGCGTTCAAACTATTAATCAAAAACACTTACAATATTTAAATAGAAAACATACTAAAAAAGAAATAATCGATTTAGTTAATACATTAAAAAAATATAATTTTAATATTAATATTGATTTGATGTATGGCTTTCCTAATCAAACCTTAAAAGAGCTAGAAGATGATTTAAATTTTATTTTAGATTTAGATGTTAATCATATATCAACTTATTCTTTAATTATTGAGCCGCATACTAAACTATATATCGAAAATACTGATTATATAGATGAAGATTTAGAATATAAAATGTATCAATTAATAAAGCAAAAATTAAAAGATTTTATTCATTATGAAATAAGTAATTATGCTAAAGAAGGATATTATTCTAAACATAATTTAGTTTATTGGAATAATTTAGAATATTATGGCTTTGGAATAGGTGCTTCTGGTTATCTTGATGATATTAGATATGATAATACCAAATCATATCAAAATTATATCAATGGTAATTATGTGTTAGAAAGTCATAAATTATCCAAAAAGGAAAAAATAGAAAATGAGTTTATATTAGGATTTAGAAAATTAGAAGGAATTAATATATTAAATTTCAAAGCAAAATATAATATGGATATTTTAAGTATTTCTATTGTTAAGAAATTGTTGAATGAAAGTAAATTAATTATAAACGATAATCACCTAACAATAAATCCTCAATATATTTATATTTCTAATACAATCTTAGTTAACTTTATTGACTTAGATTTTTAATTAATGTAGAATTAAAATGGTGATGTAATGACAAAGTGGGATAAAGAATATATAAAATTGTGCAAGAAAATTTTAAAAGATGGTGTTGAAGTAGAAAATAGAACAGGGACTAATACGATTAAAATACCGAGCTATCATTTAAAATTCGATTTACAAAAAGAGTTTCCAGTCTTAACGACTAAACAATTATATTTTAGACAAGCTATTTTAGAAATGTTATGGATATATCAAGCGCAATCTAATGATGTTAGATGGTTGCAAGAAAGAAATGTGCATATATGGGATGAATGGCAAATTGATAAAAATGGTTTATGGAAAGCTACGCAAGTGATTTTAGAAAATAAGAAGCTAGTAAAAAAAGATATAGTTAGAGAATTTGATAAAAAATACGCTTATACAATTGGGACTGCTTATGGTTATATTGTCAATAAATTCAAATTAATTGATAAATTAATTGATACAATTAAAAACAATCCTAATGATAGAAGAATGGTATTATCTTTGTGGCAAGATGATTATTTATCTACGGCTGTTTTACCTAGTTGCGTTTGGAGTAGTGAATGGGATGTGACTGATGGTAAATTAAATTTATGGGTTCATCAACGAAGTTGTGATGTTCCTTTAGGTCTACCATTTAATATAACACAATATGCAGTATTACTTAATTTAATTGCTCATGTTTGTGATTTAAAACCTGGTACAATTGATTGGAGTATTAAAGATGCTCATATATATGTAAATCAAATTGAAGGAATAAAAGAGCAAATTAGAAGATTTGAAGCCCTACCGGATATTAAAGCTCCAACTTTGTGGATAAATCCTAATATTAATGATTTTTATAAATTTGATAATTCAAAAGATTGCAATGATATAAAAATAATTGGTTATGATCATTATGGACCAATCAAATTTGAAATATCACAGTAAGGAGTAATTTATGATTAGTATAATAGCAGCTATTGGTAAAAATAATGAATTAGGAAAAAATAACGATCTTATATGGCATTTACCTAATGATTTGAAATTTTTTAAAGAAACAACTAACAATCAAATTATTGTTATGGGGTATAATACTTTTATTTCATTAGGTCGAGTTTTACCTAATCGAATTCATGTTGTTTTATCTTACCAAAAGATTAAATTACCAGAAGGAATAATCCAGTTTAATAACCTAGATTCATTAAAAGAATATATTAAAGATAAAGATGTTTTTATAATTGGAGGAGCTTCTTTATATCAACAATTTATAAATGAAGCTTCAAAATTATATTTAACAGAAATTGATGCTGTAAGTGATGCTGATGTTTATTTTCCAAATTTCGATAAAAATAAATATCATAAAACAATATTAGGCGAAAATAATGACAATGGAATAAATTATCAACATATTTTATATGAAAAGAAAAAAGGAAAAATAATTATTATTGAAGGTACTGATTGCTCAGGAAAAGAAACACAAAGTAAAAAGTTAATTGAAAATCTAAAAGAATATAAATTTAAATATTTTGCTTTTCCAAATTATGACAGTCCAACTGGTAAAATAATAGCTGGCCCTTATTTAGGAAAAGAATATGTTTGTGATGGCTGGTTTCCTGAAGGAGCTGCCAATGTAAGTTTTAAAATTGCTTCTTTATATTTTGCCGCTGATCGAAAATATAATATTGACAAAATAGAACAAATGTTAAATGAAGGATACAATGTTATTTTAGATCGATATGTTTATTCTAATATGGCTCATCAAGGTGGTAAAGTAAAAGATAAAAAAGAAAGATTAAAAACATATAAATGGATTGAAAAATTAGAATTTGATTTTTTAGGATTGCCTAAACCTGATATTAAAATATTTTTGCATGTTCCTTATGAAGTATCTTTAAAAATAAGAAAAAATAGAAAAGAAAAATTTGATCAACACGAATCAAACATTGAACATTTAATTAATACAGAAAAAGCATATTTAGAATTAGTTGATTTATATGGTTTTGAGAAAATAGAGTGTAGTAAAAATGGTAAAATGCTAAGTATTGATGAAATAAATGAAAAGTTATGCTCAATAGTAATAAAAAATATTAAGTAATTAAGCTTAATATTTTTTTAATTATTATAAAGTTAAATTATTGCTTTTTAAATATAAATACGATATAATTCAAATAAGAAAAGAGTGATAATATGACGGCATTTATTGATGTTAAAAATATTAGTAAAAGTTATAAAATGGGTGAAATAATAATCAAAGCAATAGATAATATTTCGTTTGAAATAAACAAGGGCGAATTGGTGGTTATCTTAGGTCCATCTGGTGCCGGAAAAACAACAGTACTAAATATTTTAGGTGGTATGGATCTTGCTGATAAAGGAAAAATAATTGTTGATAATGAAAATATATCAAAATATAATAAAAAACAATTAACAAATTATCGCCGATATGATATTGGTTTTGTTTTTCAGTTTTATAATTTAGTTGGGAATTTAACGGCTTTAGAAAATGTTTCATTAGCCAGTCAAATTTGCAAAAATCCCAAAGATAGTGAAGAAACTTTAAAAAGTGTTGGGTTAGAAGATAGAATTAATCATTTTCCTGCTCAATTATCAGGAGGGGAACAGCAAAGAGTTAGTATAGCAAGAGCTTTAGCCAAAAATCCTAAATTGTTATTGTGTGACGAACCAACTGGTGCATTAGATTCGAAAACTGGTAAACTAATATTAGAATTATTACAAAAAACTTGTCATGAATCTGGTATGACTACAATTATAATTACTCATAATGCTGTTATTGCTGATATTGCTGATAAAGTAATAAAAATAAAAAATGGTCAAGTAGAAGATATAATCATTAACAAAACCTCCAAATTGGTTGAGGAGCTTGAGTGGTAAATGTTAATTTTTAAAAATAGTTTTAGAAAAATAAAAAATTCATTAGGCCGTTTTTTATCACTGATTTTTATTGTTATTTTAGGAAGTGCTTTTTTCTCTGGTATTAGAGAAGCGAGTATGGATATGATAAAGACAGTTGATGAATATTATGATAATACTAGTTTAATGGACTATAAAATTATTAGTACCATGGGGTTAACTATAGATGATTTAGAAGCAATCAAACAAATAGACACTAATTTAATTGTTGAGCCATCATATTCTTTCGATATCATTTTAGACGGCGATGTAACTAGAATTCATGCTATTAATGATAATATTAATAAAGTCAATTTAATTAGTGGCAAAATGCCAAATGAAAATGAATGTTTAGTTGAAGAAGGAACTTATAATATTGGCGATAAAATAACGATTACATCTGATAATTTAAAAATTAAAGAATATACTGTTTCTGGAACTATTACCAGTTCTTTATATATGTATCGGAGTAAAGGAATATCTACTGTTGGTGATGGTAAATTAGATAAATATATATTTATTCCAAAAGACAATTTTGACATGGAAGTATTCACTGAAATATATATAATTGCTAAAGAAGGAATAGATAAAATAGCGTATTTAGATGACTATAATAGTATTATTAATAATTTAGATAATAAACTTAAAGAATTAAAACCAATTAGAGAAACAATTAGATACGAAGAAATATTAAGAGAAGCAATTAATAAAATAAATGATGCTATTGAAGAATTAAATGAGCAAAAAAAAGAAAGTGAAGCAGAATTTAATAAAGCAAAAAAAGAATTAGACGATGGTAGTAGCGAAATAAAAAAAGCATATCAAGATTGGCAAAAAGGATATGATGAATTACAAGATACTAAAAAGCAAATGGAAACAACTTTTGAACAAGCATATCAAAAATTAGAGGAAGGTAAAAAATCTTATAATGAAGCTTTAAAAGATTATAATTTAAAAGAAGATGAACTAGAAATTAATTTAAACACTATTACTACGCAAATTACAAATATAAATAATATTATGCAGACATTAGATCCTAATAGTGAGGATTATATAAAATATCAAACTATTTTAACTGAATTAACCCAAAATAAGGAAAACTTAGAACTACTAATTACAACAAAAAACACTTTAAAAAACAATGAAGCAACATTAAAAGAAAATGAAACTAACTGGGAAAATGAATATAAGAAAGCATTAGAACAATTAAATGATAGTTATAAAACAATTCAGGAAAGCGAAGAAGAAATAAAAAAAGGTTATCAAGAATATGAGAAAAATTATCAACTTTATTTAGAAGAAATAGCAAAAGCTAAACAAGAAATAGATGATGCTAAAGTAGAATTAAATAATATTGAAAAGCCAATTTGGTACTTAACAAATAGAGAAAACAATACAGGGTATACTAATTTTTATGAAAACGCAACTAAAATAGATGCTATAGCTACTGTTTTTCCAATTTTCTTTATGTTAGTTGTATTTTTAATGAGTTTAAATACTATGACAAGAATGATTGAAGAAGAAAGAAATGAAATTGGCATATATGTTTCTTTAGGAATTAGTAAATTCAAAATAGTTTTAAGTTATATCAGTTATGTTCTAATAGCTACCTCTTTAGGATTAATTATAGGATTAACCATTGGTTATTCTTATGTTCCACATATTATATATAATATATATCACGCTAATTTTATTATTCCAACTTTAAAAACTTATGTCGAAATAATACCTTGCGTTTCTATTATTCTTATTACATTATCCTTAATGATATTTGTTACTTTAATTACAGTTTTAAAAAATTTTAAATATGTTCCAGCTACATTATTACGTCCCGAGCCACCAAAAAATGGTAAAAAAGTTTTGTTAGAAAAAGTGACTTTTATATGGAAAAGATTATCTTTTACTTGGAAAGTTACGATCAGGAATATGTTTAGATACAAAAAGAGAATTATTATGACACTTTTAGGTATTTCAGGGTGTACCGCATTATTATTAACTGGTTTTGCCGTTAATGATAGCGTTAGTTCATTAGTCTCTTTACAATATGAAACTATTCATTTATATGATTCAATGTTAATATTAGATGAAGAGGTATCAAAACATAATGATGATATTGATCAAATATTAAATGAAAAAAACATTACGGACTTATTATATACATATATGGAAAGCTTTGTTTTTGAATATGATAATAAAAGAGTAGATACTTATCTATTGGCATTTGAAAATAATAATATTGATAAATATTTTAAATTAAAAGATTTAGATGGTAATATATTAACTTTATCAGATAATGGTGTTATAATTACTCAGAAAATGGCCGAATCTTTGAATATTAAAGTAGGAGAAGATATCGAAATAAGAAATAGTGAGAATGAATTGTTTATTTTACGAGTAAATGGTATTTGTGAAAATTATGTCAATAGTTATATTTATATGAACAGTACTTATTATAATGAGATATTTGGTGAAACAATTTATAATACGATTATTACTAATGTTAATAATGATTATGATCAAATAGCTTTAGAATTAATGAATACAAGTTATTTTATGAATATTCAATATACAAAAGATAGTTTAGATGTTTTTACTGATATTATTGATGGTATGAATAATATTATTTATTTAATTATTGCTGCTTCAAGCCTACTAGCACTTATTGTTTTGTATAACTTGACAACTATTAATATTAATGAACGAAAAAGAGAAATTGCCACTTTAAAAGTATTAGGTTTTAAAGATAAAGAAGTCTCAACTTATGTTTATCGTGAAACTTTAGTTTTAACCTCTTTTGGTATTATTATTGGTTTATTACTAGGTATTGCTTTAAGTGATTTTGTTTTAAAAATTGCTGAAACTGATGAAATCTTATTTGTAAATAATATTAAATTTTTAAGTTATGTATATTCTTTTTTAATTATGCTTTTCTTTACTATTTTAGTTCAATGTGTAACACATTTCACTTTAAAGAGGATTGATATGATAGAATCATTAAAATCGGTTGAATAATAATTAATTTTATGTATTGCATTTAAAAAAAACAAATAAAAACTTTACCATAAAATATATATGAGATTATTTAAGTAATAATTGTTTTCCTATATAAATACTAAAAATAATATTTCTATCACTCGTCGTTAGATAATGCTTATTTTTTCTAGATACTTTTTTATATAGTAGGAAAGCGCTTTGCAAAATTTGAATAAAGATTTTTTTCTAATTATTTTATTATTAAAACCGTTTATTTAATATAGACTGTGTATTGTAGGACATAGCAGTTATTATATATTTTTAGCAAACTATTTCAAAAAGAAGTTTGCTTTTTATTTGGTAAAAGTCATTTTGTTAAGTTGTGAACAACATCTACCGTATGATATAATGATTTAAGAGGGAGTGACTTTATGAAAAAGGTTTTAAACCAAGATACATTAACATTTAGATTGGGACAATACAAAATTGAGTTAGAAAAAGAAACGGTATATGATTCAATAGCTATGCCCAAAAAAGATAAATTTGTTGTTACATATTCTAAATTCATTAAAAATGGAAATCAAAGAGTTGAACAAAAATTAATGACAAAAGTTTATGTAAGAATTTTCAAAAAAGGTAAAAAAATTAAAGAATTTGCAAACACATATACCTATCGTTCTTTTTGTCAAAAAAACGTTGATAAATATACTTATATTGATAGAAATTGTATTACTTATGGAATTAATGAAATTGTAAAAAGAGATTCCTGTAAATTTTTTAATGGTATATGTTTTGAAGGTAAGCCAAATTTTGAATATTTACCTTTTGGTTATGATATGCTTGATTACATAGAGCTAATTGAACCAAATATTCAATCAAGTATATCATTTAAAGGAAAAACAATAAATGGATTAAGTTATGTTTTAGAAATAATAAAAAACAATTCAGAAATTAAGATTAAGTATGTATCTAGAAAACCAATTGAAAGTAGTACATATTATATTGATACAAGTATTGAAGAAAATAAAGAATTTGCTTTACCAATTTTAGCCGAAGGTAATATAACTATTGAAGAATTAAATGCTATAATACCGATAATAGAACAATTAGGAGATAACGAATTTGTAGCAATCGCTTTTGAGGAGATAAATAATTTTTATAACAAATTAACTATAAAAAAAGGTTTAGTTAAAGAAATAGTAGATCCATTATCACCAAAAATTTTAATTGATAAACCATTAGAACAAATTGAAATGATAATTAATAATCGTAAAAATGAATATTTCAAGTTGATTCAAGAACAATTTGAAAATATAACAAATCCTAATAGTGAACCAGAAAAAAGAATAAAACTAACAACTAAAACATTATAAAGTTAAAAATATTATATAGATATATTTATAAATGTGGTATAATGATTATGGGTGATAAGATGAAAGATGTAAATATTTTAAGAGCAAATGGGATAAATTTAGATAAAAGCTTAGAATTGTTTGGAAATATAGAAACATATAATGAAACATTAGCAACCTTTTTAGACGAAATTGATGAAAAGATTAATAATATTAAAAAATATAAAGAAGTTGCTGATATGGCTAATTATGCTATTTTAGTTCATTCCTTAAAAAGTGATGCGAAATATTTTGGCTTTGATAAATTAGCTGAATTATCTTATAATCATGAATTAGAAAGTAAAGCTAATAATATTTATTATGTTTATGAACATTTTGATGAATTGATGGATGAAACTTATCGTATTTTAAATATTGTTCGTAAATATTTTGGCCAAGAGTCTATCAAAAGAGAAATCACTAACCAATTAATTAAAGATAAAGCCATTTTAGTAGTCGATGATTCTGATGTTATTAGTAGTTTTATTAAAAAAATATTTAATGATGTTTATGATGTAATTGTTGCTAAAGACGGTAATGAAGCATTATCAATTATTCAGACTAACAAGCGAATAATAGCAATGTTACTAGATTTAAATATGCCTAATGTTAACGGATTTCAAGTCCTAGAATATTTTAAAACTAATGATTTATTTAAACAAATACCTGTTTCAATTATCACTGGGTTGGGCAATGATGATTTTATCAAAAAAGCAAAAGAATATCCGATTATTGATATTTTAAGAAAACCATTTAATGAAAGAGATATAAAAAACATTTTAGAAAAAATGATAAAGTAGCAAAAAATGCTACTTTTTTAATTTGAGTTTCGGTAAAATTTTCTCTTGACATAAAAAAATCAGAAAATGTGGAAAACTTTTTCTGATTTTTGTTTTAA
>CALVKL010000036.1 GCA_944332695.1 uncultured Bacilli bacterium | reverse complement strand
CCTAACAAAAAAATTAACTCAATTATTGAATTAATTTTTATTGAAAATTTTGTTTCACATCATTGACAATTATACAATATTATTAAAAGACATATATAATAATGTTTATTAAAATAATTTATATTTAACAAATTATAGTAAAAATAAATATTCAATTTGCCATATTTTTATTAACAAATACAATTAATTATTTAAAAATATATACACAAAATAGTATCTTTAACAATAACTTCATTTTTTACCAATATAATAGATATCTTTAATATCAATTTTAGCAAAATATGGTTTTAATTTTGCTTTTTGTAAAGATGTTATTCCATTTTCCAATTTGAATTTTTCTTCAATCGTTGAATTGTATTTATATATTTTAATTAATTTTAAATTAGTATTATCTATTATCTCACCATATTTATTTAAAGTAAAACTTAAATGTTCTACTTCTTGCTGCATAAATCCATTTCTAAAACTTTCTTTAAAGCATATCATATTTTACATTAATCATATTATTTTTGTTAATATTTTAATATATATTTATTAAAATATACTTATTCATTTAACTTCACTATATTATGCATATATTTATAAGAATATAAAAAGAACAAAATATGTTGCTCTTTCTTAATTACAAAAATTACTATTATAAGCCATACTTTTACTGCCAATAATATATTTATCTGAATTGCAAACAATAAGTCTATAATTATAATTAGTATATAAAATATCATTATTATAATTAGTTTTAGTAGCTTCAGCAAATTTACTCTCTATATCAAACTTTCTTACAATATCTTCAATATTTATGAGACCATCATTTAATGCTGTATTTAATGTATATTTTTGTTCATCTATTATTACATTAATATTATCCAAACAATATGAATATATGCTATATAAGTCTGTTGAATATATTTTAGTTATATTTTTACATTCCAAACCAGATTCAATTTGAATATCAAAATTTAATTCTTTTAACATATCATCTATATCTTCAGCTTCTTTGTCATTACAATAATTCCCAATATAATAATTGAAGCTAATTTCTGATGAAACAAATTTTTTGTCTATAGTATAATTATAAATTGTAATATCTTGCTTAGAATCATAATAATAATTTATTCCATCATTATTACACTTTAGCATTGATAAGTTATTTAAATAGTCATTTTTAAAATTGTTTATTTTTTCAAAGTTACTAAAGCTTTTAAAAACTATATTAAAATCTTTATTTGAAAATGAATAAGAATAATTTGGAATTTCAATAGAATAATTTTTGTTATTATATTCAAATTCATATATATTATTATTTAATGATGTAAATATTATTAGCAAAGCAAAAACAATTATGGACATTATAATTACCACAAATATTAATAATCTTTTTTTCATATGCACACCTCTTAATTATTATATCATAATTCTATACAAATAACAAAAGATTAATTTAAAATCAATCTAAATTAATCTTTCAATATTCACAATAAAATATTTATTTTCTTTTGAACTGATTAAAATTTCATCATTATTCAATATATAATATAATGGTATTGAATCCATGTCAATATCAACCTGTGTAAATTCTAAACTACTAAGATTGAAAACTTTCCACTTATCTCCTTCATTATGAAATAATAGTCTATCATTACTGATAAAGTTAGCAAATGTATTTATTTCACTACTAACTTTTTGCAATTCATCAGTACCTTTTTGAATAAAAATATCGCTTTTATTATCATTTGGATATATTATTTGAATATACTTATATTCTTCGTTTATTTTATAACTATAAATAAGACCAGAACTATAATCATTTTCAAATAACAATTTACGACTATTATCATCCAAATTATAACTATATAATTCTTGATTTCCAAATTCATCTAATAAAGTATAATAAATTTTACTATCATTTAAATAATAGTTATAAACATTATAAGGTAATGTTCCAACATTTTCCTGCGTTTTACCATTACCGCAAATTATCGTGTCGAAATTTTTAAAATCATATTTTACAAACTCATAATCCAATTTTAATCCATCATTATTTATGAAAAATAAAATTAAGCTTTCATTATAATCTCCTAGAATTAAAGGTGTATTAAATGGATCTATAGTAACACCACTTTTTAATATTTTACTTTTCTTTGTATTAATATCATACTTTACAAAATTCCAATCAAATAATTCAGTATCTGTTCCATTCAGTATTATATAATATATTGAATTATCAATAATTTTAAAATCAAAAATTCTTCCCTCTTCACTAATATCATAAAAAATAATATCATGTGTTTTTAAATCATAAGTAAAAATTTCTTCTGTTTTAAATATTATTGGATGACCATTTAAATTTAAAATAGAACCAGTTATTAAATTACCTTTAGATTGATATAATTCAACATCATAATCCTTGTTAATTAATTTACTATCTAACTTATCATTTAAATCAAGAGGTACAATATCAGATAATAAAATTTCATCATTACTACAACCTGACAATAATATTATAGATAACAAAATTACTAATAATTTTTTATAAAATTTAATAACTTGCATCTATATTACCAAATCACATATCTTCCACTATCATGTAAAGAATTGTATAGTTCATAAAAACCTACAGTATGAAATCCCATAACATTACCTCTACCATAGTTAGCATTATATGTATCAACATATTCAAAATAATTAAATTCTGCACTTAAATAGTCATCATAATAGCCAGTTATAGTTATATAATGTCCTAAATTCCTACCATTATACATATACAAAACATCTGTTAAAGCATGTATAATTACTGGTACTCTATCTTCCCAAACATCTTGTGTCACAATTGTCCATAAATCCCATTCATTATCTAATGTGGAAACATCAGTATACACATATGAATGTTCAGATTGTCTATAATTCATTTCATTTCTCATCTTATATACATAAGTTCCTGAAGATGAATTCGTTCCCATTCTTGTAGCATAAGTTTGTTGAGAAGCAGAAGAACCATTTATCCAATGTACAGCCTGTTTTATAGTTGCAGGACCACACCAATAACTTGTTTCTTGTTCATAATTTTGATATGTTCCAAAATAAGTTAAGCTATTGTATGAGCCACCACCAAAAGGTGAAATTTCATTATTGTTGTTTGCTCTTTTATCATATATTTGATTTAATCTTTGTTCAGTAATTTGATGGTTTAAAATATATTGTTCTTCACTACCAGCATGTGTGATTTTATAATTGTTGAAATCATTTGTCGTTTCTAAAGCAGCTACATTATTAATTCCAAAAAACATTATTGTTAATAATGTCAAAAATATTTTTTTCAAAAAAAATCCCTTCTTTCATAATAATTTAAATTAATATAATATTATCTAGAATATTTCAATGCTGTAAAATCAAATAATTATTTATATCATTTATCACCTCAACTTTCATATAAACCAAGATGTTATAAGTATTAAGTCTATATACTTATAATTATTAAAGTTACAATAAAAACAGAAAGCAATAAGTATATTTACAAATATAAAATAACATATTATATGTAATATTTGTGATAAATCGCATAAAATGTCGAAAAAACAGAGTTAAATATAATTATAATATATGAAATTGTTATTTATATGCTTAATTAAAATAAATACTATGGTATTCCATACCCCAAAATAAATTTACTATTTATAGAATACTCTTTTTGTCTACACATATCATCTGTGGAATTACCTTCAATAGTATAAACAATATTATTTTCTACTTTTTCTACAATGCCAACATGATTTGCACTTTCTTGTGCTATTCTTATATATTAATATTATTTTTAGCATAAAAAGAGAACAAATCAATGACTTGTTCTACATTCATCAGCAACAGTAGTATCTATCCCAATTATTATATCATTAGAAGAATAGCATTTTGCAAGAGTAAAATTAACATTTGCTAATTTTTTATCATTACTTTCGTAAGTTTTTGTTCCACCATCATTGACTTCACTATACAAGCTCATCTTTTTTATAATGTCGTCAATAGTTAAAAGTTTTTTGCTTAATGCTTCTGACAAATCATATTCTTTGTTGTCATCAAATTTCACTTTAACATCAGATGGATTTATGTCAAGTTTTTAGACACGATTTTTTGAAAGATGTTATTTGACCGCATTTAAATTTATTCCAATTTCCTTTTGACAAGCAGAAATATTTTTAATAATTTATAGTCGTTTATCTGATTGATATTTTCAAAAAATGAAAATATCAATCATTAAACTCCATTAAGGTAAAAAATATTTCTTTACTTATCAAAAGTTTTTTCGGCATAAAATTTAATACTAGACTAGTGCTAAATTTGCTATATAGTTGTTATATTTTTCATTTGGTGTGATATATCCGATTGTACTATGAATTCTTTGATTATTATACCAACTTTCTATAAATTCAAATATAGCTAGTTTAGCTTCATTAAATGTTTCATAATTATTAACATTTACTTCTTCTTTTTTTAATATGGCATTGAAGCTTTCCATACTTGCATTGTCATAAGGATAACCTTTTTTACTGTATGAATGTTTAATGTTTAGTTCATCTAGTAATTGTTCAAAATCATTTGAGGTATATTGACTACCACGATCAGAATGAAATATTCCATCTTTATTTAATTTTCTATTTATCATAGCCTTATTAAATGCATCAATAACTAAGTCATCTGTCATATTAAGTCCATATGACCATCCAACTACTTTTAAATCAAATAAGTCCATGACTATTGCTAAGTATGTCCAGCCAGTTTCTTTTGTGTAGATATATGTTATATCTCCAATCCATTTCCGACTAGGAATACTAGCAAAAAAGTCTTTTTCTAAAAGGTTTGGATATTCTTTTATATTATCTGTTTTTGAGTTTCCAGCATGATTGAATTTCTTAATAACAATACTTCTTAATCCAAGAAATCTCATTCTTCTAGCAACTCTTTTTTGGCTAACATTTATACCTTTACTTTTTAATACTTTAGTTATTTTAGGAGAACCATATCGACCTTTAGATTTATCATATATATTTTTAATCTCAATATCTAATTTTTGGTTAGCAATCTTATAACTGTTAGTTTGATGATTACGGTGGTAGTAATAAACTGAATGATGAATGCCTAAACATTTGCACATCAATCTAATGTCATATTTATGTTTGTTATCATTAATGAATTTTATTTTATCTCCTGTTCTTTTGAGAATATGGCTACTGCTTTTTTTAAGATTTCATTTTCCAATTGAACTTATTGCAACTCTTTTTTTAATTTTAGTATTTCATCATTATTGGTGATTTCACCAGTAGATGTAGTTATAGTTCCATATTTTTTTCTCCATTGTGTGATGTTGGTTCTAGTAATGCCATATTCTCTAGCAATATCACTCATTGTTTTATCCTTGTTTGTTTCACAAAGATTAACAATCATTTTTTTAAACTCTTCATCATGTTTTGTGTATTCTTTTTTCATAGACACTTCCTCCATTTCTAGTGATACTTATTATACCACTGCTTTCAAATTTTCGTGTCTATATACCTATACTAACACCATATTTTCTTAAAATAAAATTTTTTAATTTCCTACAATTTTCATGTGTAGTATATCATAGTTCTTACTATCAGTCAACATTATTATGAAGTTCCAAAATATAAAAGTTGTCAAAAATTGTCGAAAAAAACTATTTTTATTTTAATTCTCTTGTGTTTTTTTGTGCATTATTTATACATAAAAATTCTTTCTTTATTATTTAAAGAAAGAATTTTAAAATTATTTATTCATTATTTTTTTCTTTATTAATTATTTTTTCAACTTCCGCCATAAACCAAATTTTATCTAATGATATTTTACTATTTTCTATTTTATTAACACGCAATATTAATAGTATTTTATTTAATAATTGTTTTAAATTATCTTCAGATAAATCAGCTTCATTTAATTTTAAATTATTTAAGCGATATTTATTGCATATTACTTTAGCAATATCTGTATCTTCAAAAATAGGAATACCCATAATAATTATATTCGTAGGATTCATTGCAAATAAATCGAATTCTTCACTATATTTAATAATCTCATCATAATTATTAACATTATAAACCTTTTGAATGACTAATTTTTTAAAATAATCAAAGCTAAAATATAAATTTAACAAATCTGATACTGACATTGTTTGATCTAATATATGCATTACTTTATCTTTAAAATATTCTTCATCATATTTTTTATATAACTCATATAACTCCTTAGCTTTATAAACCGATTCCGCTTTTAATTGCTTTAGATCATTATCACTTTTAAATTCGAAAAATCCAGGACGACCACTGAAAATCTTTTTATTTAATTTTTCTAACTCATTTTCTTTGTCTTCAATTTTTGCCACAATTTCTTGTAAACCTTTATATACAACTTTTTTATCATCTTGTGGTAAAAATTTCTCGTAAGTTTCCCTAAAATCTTTAAATAAAGGTTTGAATTTTAAATAATTAATGTACTCTTCAATATTTAGTTTTAATTTTTCTAAGGCACTACATATTTTAGTCATTTGATCTTTATCGTCAAATGAAATTTCATCAGAAATTAAAGAAATAAAAGCAGTTTTTCTTACTTTACTATCTTCTAAATATTGTTCGATATTTATTTCATTATTTTTGGCTAATTCAATAATATCAACAATACTTTCTTTTGTTTTCATATTTAAATCAATATAAGCATCTTGTAATCTTTCTAAACAAACCGCATAATTGTCAATGTTATTTTTATTCATAGCTTCTTTTTGCAAAGCAGTGATATAATTATTAAATTTGCGTTCATTTTTTTTAAGAAGCTTTCGAAAATTTAGTTCAATATGACTAATTATTTCTGGATTAATCCAATATATTTGTTCAAATATTTCAGATACCTTATCATAATTATTTTGTCTTTTATGGCGTACTTCTAAAAATGAAGCCATATATTCATGAACATAACAAGTATAATTAAAATCATCGCTTTCTAAATAAATTCCGGCCAATTCAAATTTATCTAAAAAACCATTGATTATTTCATTGAGAGATTTAAAATTAAAAATATAATAGTTATTTAATTGATAGAGTAAATCATCAAATCCCATTTTTTCAAAATAGGTATTGGAAGGATTTAAAAGAAATTTTACATGTTCTAATGTTTCTACTCTTTCTGTAATCTTTTCTAGTTTTTGTTCTTCCTCACTAACATTTAAACTCTTACTTTTAGCTAGTAAATAATTTCTTATTCCCGATTGATATTCAACATATTTTTTTTTGATTTCTTCTACTGTTTGATTATATTTTTTTCTATTTGTTTTCGTTTTTGTGGGAGAATTAGTTAACAATGTTTTTTTTGATTCAATATCCTTGTTGATAAATTCTAAAAAATTATTCGTCATCGCTAACTTCCTCCTCCACAATTGCACTTTCATCCAAATACTTAATAAAATCAGTTATATTATTATATACTTCTATTAATTCATGTAAAGTAAGAGTCGATAAATCAAAATCCACTTTTTCTTCTTTTTTCATATTCTCACCTTTTCCCCTATTTAATCATTAAATTGATCATAACCAGTCGTATCTTTGACAAATCCAAGTGCTATTTCTAGATCAGCACCAGAAGAATCTGTTTCTAAACTATCTATATCTTGCCCTTCAATCCACAAATATATTCTTGTTTTAGTAATACCATTAGGTACTGTAAATAATGGTTGTTCAATTTCATTTTCTGTCATTGTTTCTTGAAGTTCAAAATAATTCATATCTAAATTAGGTGATCCTGATACGGTATTTTCAACATAAATTGGACCGCCTGGTCTTCTAAAGGCATAAGTATCAAAATATTCACCATCAACTAAATTAACATTATATTTTAAAGCTCTTTCTATTGATAAATTGGTATGTCTTGTACTATAAGGTTCATATATTAAAGAATAACAGTTACCATTACAACGCATATTTTGAATTTGATTAGCACTAGCATCTAAAGGAACAGTTCCTACTTTAACAAATCCAACTCTAATTGAATTTAATAACCCTACCATTTCTTCATCGGCTCTTTCATCAATCGTTATTTCACTACCGTTAGCTAAAAAAACATTATCGTCAACCGGTGAACCGGTATCGTTTCTAAAAAACAAATCAAAAGCAATATAAGAATTATATTTTCTTGGCTCTGTTTCAGCAGCAACTTCCGTAAAAATATAACCATCTTCTAAGTCCAAGCTAGGATATTGAACGCCATTACCACTAAAGAAAATATTAAAATATTTACTATTATGGTTAGTTATGCCATTACTAGATACTGGTCTTAATCCCATATCAGCCCATTGACTTGTATTATTTGGATAAGTTTTTACTAATTCATCAATTAACGTTTCCGCTGATATTTCTAATTCCGTTCCGAAATTAATTCCATCAAATGATATTTCCAATCCACTATTTCGCGAAACAACCATGTTAAATGTCTTAATACGAACATTTAAATTGTGTGAAAACCAAGCATAGGAAGAAAATATTAATAAAACGCCAACCAATAATATAATAACTACAGTTACTTTTAATTTTTTTACATCAATTTCTTTTTGCTGTTTTTTTGATTTCCTGGTTTTATTATTTGGTTTTTTTATAGTGTTCTTACTAGTTTTTTTTGTTGTTTTCTTTGTTTGTTTGGTCACTTGTTCACCTACCTTTTATAGATATAAACAAAGAGTAATGCTAATTACTCTTTATTCACAATCTATGTTAATTAATGATAAGAGTCATTAATTAAATTATTTTATTGACTTAAAGTTGGAGTAATATCGGTATTAGGTCCATTATAGTCAATATCGCCTTCTTCAAGTCTTTCTTTAGTAAATCCGAAATTAACTGAAATTTTTAATCCTAATTGAGCAAAATCATAATTATCGATGTCTTGGCCTTCTAACCAAATATATACTCTTACTTTCGTTATACTATTAGGAGCTAATCTCATAAATTCTGGTCTTTCTGCTCCTGCAATATCTTTCATTGTATCAGTAAAATATGGGAATTCTACTAATTTAAATGTTGACTTATCATCAGCAGCTAAATAATCAGCATAAGTATCTGTATTTTCTTCATAAGTATTATAAGCTAGACCATCATATACGTTAACTTGATCGGCGATATCAATTCTTCTACTAATTGCATATGTTGGATATGCTGTTGTTGTATTTAATTCTGTACAAGTACTATTATCACCAGTTATTTGATATGATTCTTTACTTTCAACATCCGCACCAGTAATTAATCTTGGACGGCAAGAAGTATTATAGTAATTTAAAGCGTTTTGTACGTGATCTGTATCGTTTGGTTCCCAAATTTGGGCATTACGACAAATCCCTGTCACTTGAACTTGATCTGCTCCCGCTTCAACATCAGCACAGGTAATATCTGTAATGTTTTTAATTTCACTTTCTACACCTGTTGCTCCTGTTGTTGCTTCGACACGACCGATTTGGGCAAA
>CALVKL010000035.1 GCA_944332695.1 uncultured Bacilli bacterium | reverse complement strand
AATTTTCAAAAGAAAAAGGAACTAATCAAAAAATTTTTTTAATTTATTTTTAGGAATTAATCAAAAATTATTGACATTGATAAAGTTGAACTTTATCGAATTTACTATATAATATTTCTAATCATTTTATAAAAATGCTTAGAAATTCGACGATTGAGTTTAGGCAGATTATAACAAGGGTCTTCGTATCCATCACTATGACGGCCTAGCTCTTTTTTTTATTGTCCTAGTTTTAGAATGTGATGATTAAATATTAATCTTATATAACAAGCGTAATGAGGAATATTGAGTACAAAGAGTTCAATCGTAAAAGAAATTATACACAATGTTCTAGCTATTGACGTAGCTAAAGTAAAATCATGATTTCTTTAATTAGTTCTTGTGGTAAAGTTCTAATTGAGCCATGTGAAATTACTCATTCTATTAACGATTTTAATAATTTACTTAATAGAATTTAAAAACTAAAATTAAATAATATTTCTGTAATAATGGAATCGACTGGAATTTATCATAGATCTGTTGAAAGATTTTTTTAGAAAATAATTTTAATGTTTATACAATTAATGCTTTATATTCTAAAATGTATAAAAGAAATTTAAGAAAAACTAAAAAGCATACTATACTTCCTTATAGTTTTTTTGATAATAGATAACATAAAATAATTAAACTATTCGAAATTCATTTTAATTAATTTAAACAAATGATATAATGCCATTAGGGATATTATTTAAAGATAACTATTATATAGGGGAACGCTTATTTACTATTTTAATTTTAAAAAAAGGAGGTAGAAAATATGAAAAATGAAATAGTATTGTTTGAAAATCAAAACATTAAATTAGAAGTAAACATGAAAGACGAAACAGTTTGGCTTAATACTGAACAAATGGGCAAATTATTTGATAGAGATAAATCAGTTATTTCTAGACACATTAAAAATACATTAGAAGAAGAATTAGATAAAGAAATGGTTATTGCAAAATTTGCAACAACCACTAAACACGGAGCAGTCCAAGGGAAAACTCAAACTCACATGGTTGATTATTATAACTTAGATGTCATCATAAGTGTCGGTTATCGAGTTAAATCACAAAATGGTATTATATTTAGAAAATGGGCCAATAAAGTTCTAAAAGATTATTTACTAAAAGGTTATGCCATAAACGAAAAAAGATTAGAATATCTTGAAAAAAAATCAAATTAATTGACATAGCTAGAAGAATTGATACTGAATTAAGTAGTCAAGATGCTAAAGAAATAATTAAAGTCATTAATAATTATTCCAACGCTTTAAATCTTCTTGATGACTATGATCACAAAAGAATACTTAAACCTAAGGGAACTAAAGATAATTAAAAAATCACTTATGAAAATTGTATAGATATAATTAGTAAACTAAAATTTAACAGCGATAGTGATTTATTTGCTCTTGAAAGAAACGAAGGACTAAAAGGTATTAATCATTTTTTAATAATCGATAACATCGCAAATATGAGAATTATCCACAGTAATATTATTATTTATATTTTTTACAATTAAATATCCAACACATTGTTCAAAATCATCATTTAACTGTGGTCTATTAACAATTTTTATTATTTCATTATTAACTTCAAATTCTAACAAATAATCCATCTTTAAAATAAAAGTATCATTTTCATCAAATTGAAATAAAGTAGGACTAATTTCATATAATTGCTTTACTTCTTCAGTATAATCAGGAAGCTTATTTTTATCTTCTAAATAAAGTTTTAAGTCTTTTATAAATGCAACTATTAATATACTTAAAGGTATTAATAATAAGCCTAACAAAATATAGTAAAAAAGATATCGTTTAAAATGTGTTTTTAAACTACTCTTCATATTCATCACCAACAATTACATTAAAACTAAAATGTGTCCTAACACCACTAAACCAGCCATCTTTTCTACTTACATAAATATGAATATAATATCGCCCATTTTCATTAAGATAATTACTTATATCAGTAATATACTCACCACTATATAAAACTTTATTCATTCTTTTAATTTCTAATTCAACTTTAGAATTATCCACTTTTTTATAAGTAAAATCTTCCAATTTTACCCAATAATCATCAGCGGAAACTCTTCTTCCTGCTTCATTATAAACTTCATACTCATTAATTGTTAACATCATTTCATCTTCTAAAGAAACTCTATTTATCGTTTTGTTATTATAATTGTAGCCTTCTCTATCAAAATTTATCAAAAAATTTCTTTTAATATTTTCTTTATAATTTCCAACTATCAATTCATCATTTAATTTTATTTCAAATAAATTTTGATCATAAATACCATTTCTTAAAATTATATAAGATAATAAAATAAATAAAACAATTAAAGATATTATTAAAATTCGCTTAAATGGATAAAATACTTCAGAAAGTCCTACATTCATATTAATTACCTCAAATTAATTATATCAAACATTTACACATTTCTAAATATTTTTGAATAAAATTTTGCCCAAATAACTCTATTTATGTTATGATAAATTAGGAGGTAAAATATGAAAGAAACAATAATGTTAAGTGAAATCAAAGCACAACCAGAATTAATCAAAAGAAGTATGAAAACAAACCGTGAACTTATTAAAGAAATTGGTCAAGCAATTAAAGATTTTAAACCAACTAATATCTTAATTGCAGCAAGAGGTACATCTTTACATAGTGGTATGTTAGCAAAATATCTATTTCAACTTTACTACCACTTACCAGTAAGCATAGCTACACCATCAGTTTTTACAGTTTATGACGGAGAAGTTGATTTAAGTAAAACTTTAGTTATCGCTATAAGCCAATCAGGAAAAGGAAAAGATATTTGGAAAGTTGTTGAAAAAGCTAACAAATGTAATGCATTAACAGTAGGCATTACTAACACTAAAGGTTCAATTATCTCTAATGAATGTAAATATAATTTATGGAATGATGTTGACAAAGCCGTATCTTATGCAGCAACTAAAACATATACTTCATCATTATATTTATTAATTTCTTTAATCCATGAATTAACAGATAACGAAGATTTAAAATTAGATGATGATAAAGTAATTGAAGCTCTAAACGAAGGTTTAAATCTTCATGAAGAAATTAAAACTTTAGCACCAGTTTTAAAAGATGCAGAAAATACATTAGTTATGGCAAGAGGTAAAGATTTATCACTCGCTATGGAATTAGCTTTAAAAATAAAAGAAACTTCTCATTATCCAGTTCATGCTTATCCATGCAGTGAATTTTATCATGGGCCAATAGTAATGGCAAGTGAAAAAACACCAACTATTTTATTTGGTGTTGACAAAGTAACTAATGATAATATATTAAAAATGATTAAAGACCTTAAAACTTTAAATGTTAAAACTATTGCTTTCACTAACAATCAAGAAATTGCTAAAGAAGCTGATAATGCCATTTACTATAATGTCGAAGATAAATATGCTATATTTACTTCAGCAATTGTTCTTCAACTATTCACTAATGAGTTATCAGTTTTAAGAGGTAATAACCCTGATTTCCATAAAGTATTAGAACATATTGAAACAATTTAAACTCACAAATTGTGAGTTTTTTAACTTAATCATTGATAATATCATCAAATATACCCAATAAACTATTGTCATTAAAAATGCTAGCAAAACAAGTAATATAAAAATTTTTTCATTAAATTCATCTTTTACAATCACATAATTATATCATAAAAATAACAAAATCAAAAAGTTGACAATCAAGTCAACTTTTTAAGTCTTTTAAACTTTTAAAATAATAATCACATTCGACTTCTTCAACTGCTCCCCAACCAGCAAGACCAAATTTAATACCAAAACTTTTAGCACATTTACTATCATTATTACTATCACCAATAAAAATTGATTCATCTTTTTTCCAATTAGAACGTTTAAACAAAACTTCTAAACTTTCTTTATCGGGTTTAGGCTTTTCAACATCGCTAACAGTAATTACGTAATCAAAATACGGCAATAATTCAGCTAATTTTGGTTCAGTATAAACTTCATCTTTATTTCGTGCGGTTACAATAGCCAAAGAAGCATTATTATCCTTCAAATATTTAATAACTTCCAAAGCATCATCAAACATTTTTATATCTTTTGAAAACTCATTATAATAAATACTTTCTTTTTTTAAGATTTCTTGACCTAAATCAGTATTTAAATCAATTCCAAAAAGTTCTAATGATTTTTCAGAAGTTGAAGAAAATCCTAAATCAAACATCTTTTTATCAAAAGGAATATTATACTCTTTTAAAACTTTTTCTTTAGCTTTATAAGCAACATAATAAGTATTTAATAAAGTTCCATCGATATCAAAAATATAGTTTTTAAATGCCATCGGTAACTTCCTTTTCTACAACTTTCATTTCTTTAATGTTAACGACACTCTTTAAACTTGTTTCCTTTAAATTATCAGCTAATTCTGTCAAAGGTAACTTATCAATTTTTAAAACAGTGTCAAGAAGTCCACCTAAATTAGTTCCAATTAAAATCTCTTTATTTAAATCAAGGCGAGAAACAACTTTATATGGTGTTCCTCCCATTAAATCACAAGCAAACAAATAAGCATTGTTTCGATCTAAATCTTTAAATTTTAAACTGAATTGTTCTTCACTTTCTTCTTTTAAAAAGTCGAAAGCCAAAACATTATCTTTAGGTCCAATTATTAATTCTAAAGCACTTTTAACGCCACTGGCATAATTACCATGACCAGTTATTACTAAATAATTCATTATAAAATTCCAAAGAATGCTAATAAAATAGAAACAACTAATGTAGATAGAATTAATATAGTTGGATTAACTTTCTTCTTAAGCAAGAAATAAATTAAGAAAGTAAAGGCAAATGGTAATAAATTAGGTATGATTTTATCAAATAAATCAGTTTGTAAACTAATAAATGTACCATCACTAATTTCAATTTCTGGCAATAAAGTTATTGAAACATAACTAGCAATTAAACCACCTAATATAGTTATACCTAAAATAGAAGCTGAATTTCCTACTTTTTCAGTATTAGCTTGAATTTTATCTAACGCACTAACACCAGCATTGTATCCCATATGAGCAAGTGGGAATCTTAATAAGAATACCGCTAAGAATACTAAGAAATATAAAATAGGTCCTAATATGTTTCCTTCACTAGCTAATGAAGCACAAATACCTGACATAATTGGCATAACTGTAAACCAAAATATTGCATCACCAATACCAGCTAAAGGTCCAAACATAGAAATTTTTATTTTCTTAACTGTTTCTGGATCTTCTCCACCTTCATATAAAGATACCATTAACCCTTCCAAAAAAGGAACTAAAACGTTATGTGTATTGATAAATTCTAGATTATCTTCAGTAACTTCCGCTAATTTTTTCTTATCGTCTTTATATATTTTTTTAAGACAAGGTGTTAAAGTAGCAGTAAAACCAATGTTTTGCATTCTTTCATAGTTAAAGATTGCTTGGTTAAGTAAAGAACGATAGCCTAAAGCTGTTATATCTTTTTTACTAACCTTTTTATATCTTTTTTGTTTATTAGATGCCATCATTAGTTTCACCTCCCTTTGGACTATTAACACGATAATATTCTAAAAGTGCAAAAGCTAGTCCCATTATTGCAACTGGTAAAATATTATCAATTGGAATAAATGTTGCAAATAAGAATCCTGCCAATAAATAAGGAACATATTTTGCTTTTAAGATAACTCTTAATAACATTGCAAATCCAATTGCAGGTAATAAACCACCAGCTACAGAGAATCCATGAGTTAACCATTCTGGCATCATGTTAACTAATTCTACTAAAGCGTCTTGAGCAACATAAACAGATAAGAATGTTAAAACACCATAAATAACGACTGTTAATGTCATACCAAAAATACATAATCTCATAATTCCATTTAAATTAGCTTCTTTAGCGTAACGATCAGCTTTCTTATTAAATAAAGAAAGTAATGTTGATTTAATGTTACCTATAAATTGAGCTAATAAACCAAATGGTACAGCTAATGCAAAAGCCGCTGCAACTGGTTGACCAGTAGTTTTTGCTAAAACAACAGTCATAATACTAGTCATAACAGCATCAGGTGGAACTACACCACCAACTGCAGTAATACCTGCAAAAGCAAGTTCAACAATACCAGCAGCTAATAATCCTGTTTCCAAATCTCCAACTGCTAAACCAATTAATGGACAAACTATGATAGGTCTAAAGATGAAAAATCCTTCCAAAGAACTATCAAGAGCTACAACCATCGCAATTAAGGTAATAATAATACCCATAATTAAAGTAACTTCCATAAATTCCTCCTAAAAATTTTCCTTTTTAAAATCAGGTGTATCCTGAATATAAATTTCATCAACCTTACTTTTAATGAAATTTAAATCTTTTAAATCTTTGTCGTCAACGTAAACTTTATCAGAAATTTTTTTCTTACCTTCTGAAAAATGTAAATTTCCGATATTTACCGTTTTAATCTCCACACCTCCTTCAATTAATTTTCTTAAAACTGCTGGCGTTTTACACACTAACAATATTTTTTGGCTAGCACTAGCTTTATCAATAACATCGATAGTGTGGGCAACAGTAAAAAACCGCGAATCAAACCCCAAAGATGAAGCAGCTAATTGCATAATGCTTTTTTCTGTTTCACTATTAGCGGTATCATCGTCAACTACGACAATTAAGTTAGCACCTACTGTTCCCGCCCAGTTACAAACAACTTGTCCATGAATCAATCTATTATCGATTCTTGTTAATAAAATATTATTTTTTGCCATAAAAACCTCCTAATAAAATTTTCCATATTTTTCTTCAGCAAATTTACTCAATTTATCTTCAATTTCTTTAACAGTTTTTAAATCTAATAATGATTTAACAAAATCTTCAGTTTCTTTTTTATTAAGCAATGAAATATATTTTTTTACTCTTTTAACAGTATTAATATTGACACTAAATTCATCTAATCCTAATCCAACTAATAAAATTATACCTAATGGATCAGCGGCCATTTCCCCACACATTCCAACAAACTTATTATCATATTTTTTAGTTGCATCTATTGAATTTTTTATTAATCTAATTACTCCAGGATTAAACCATTGGTATAACTTACTAATTTTTGTATTCCCTCGATCAACGGCTGTTGAATACTGAACTAAATCATTTGTTCCTATACTAAAGAAATCAACATTTTCAATCACCATATCTGCCATTGCAGCAATTGCTGGTATTTCAACCATTACACCAACTTTAATATTTTCATCGAAACTAATATTATTACTTTTTAATTCTTGTTTAGCTTCCTCTAAAATTAAATTGGCCTGTTGAATTTCTTCAATTGAAGAAATCATTGGATACATAATCGCAATATTTCCAAAGGAACTTGCTCTTAAAATCGCTTTTAAAGAAGTCTTGAAAAAATCTTTATGATCTAAACAATATCTAATAGCTCGATATCCTAGAAATGGATTGGTTTCCTCTCCAATTTCAATATAAGGACATTTTTTATCCCCACCGATATCAAGTGTTCTTATAATCATTTGCTTACCATTTAATTTGCTAGCAAAATTTTTATAAACTTCAAACAAATAATCTTCAGTAGGTGGCGTTGTTTTATTTAAATATAAAAACTCTGTCCTAAAAAGTCCGATACCATCTAAAGGTATTTCGCTAATTCTTTCTAATTCGGTCAAATCTCCCGTATTAGCACTCACTTCAAACAAATAACCATCAGTTGTTCTAGCTTCTTTAACATCATCTAGTTCCTTAGCAAGTTCCATTTCACTTGCTATTTTTTCTTTAATTTCATTTATTTTTTCTTCTTCTAAATTTGTTTCTACAAACCCTTTGTTACCATCGATAAAAAGTAATTCATTGTTTTTTAAACTCTTAATATCAATTCCAAATACTGAAGGGATTCCCAAAGATGTAGTTAAAATACCAACATGACTTGTTTTACCCCCTAATTCTGATACAATTCCTTTAATATATTTTAAATTATCAGTTAATAATACATTAGCCGTCATTTCATGTGAAACTAATATTACATCTTCTTTTAAATTATCTGGATTAAATTCGATAATACCATAATATTTAGATAACACTTTATGTCTTATATCTTTTACATCTTTTGCTCTTTCTTTTAAATAGTTATTATCCAGTGATTCTAATTGTTTAATTTTATTGTTGAAATAAATATCAATTGCAAGGTCACCATAGCATTTCTTATCTTTAACAATGTTTTCAATATCTTTTTTTATGCTTGGAGAAATTAAAACATTTTTATTAAATTCTGTTAATGATTTTAAATCTTCATCATCTAATAAAGCAATAATGTTTATATAATCCTCAACAGATTCATCAATAGACTTATTTACTTTATCTATTTCTTCATTTAAATTTTTCGCTGTTTCTTGATTAATGCTAGGTAATTTAGTATCTACAAATAAACACTTCCCTAGCCCTAAACCATTTCCAACTTTAATTCCTAATAATTTCATCTTAACTTCCTATATATTCTTCTAATGCTTTAACTGCTTCCTCTTCATCAGGACCACTTGCTTCAATTATTATTTCATCATTAAAATTAATATCAGCAGATAAAATTTCTAACACTTCCTTAGCATTAATTACTTTATCTTCTTTTTTTAAATTTATATTTGATTGAAACTTCATTGCTAAATCAACAACTTCACTTCCTGGTCTTGCATGAAGACCTGTTTCCTTTTTAACAATAACTTTCTTTGATATCATATTACCCTCCCATTATCTTAATAATACCATTTTTATTACAATTTGAAAAGATTTTTTGTTAAAAATATATATTTTATTGCCAATAAAGTATGTAATTTTTAAAACTTATATTTTATTAAAATAATTATACTTATTTTAAAATATACAAATATATAAAACTAACCAAATTTTTGTAAAAAAACACTTTTTTAAAACACACTTAAAATTACATATTTAAAACATTTGAGTCTATAATATAACTGGTGAGATTATGAAAATAAGACTTGGTTATGTTTCTATTTCAAACACTTTGAATCTAACTTGTTCTAAAACAATAACATATACAAATTTTAAAAAAGATAATAATTTTGATAAAATCGATAATATTATTGTGGAAAATCTAAATAATTTAGAAAAAATTATTGATTATAACATAAAAAACAATATTCATTTTTACCGATTAACATCCAAATTAATTCCTTTAGCTACTAAAACTGATGTAACATTTGATTATATTTTAAAATATCAAAAGGAATATCAAAAAATTGGTAATAAAATTAATGAAGCAAATATGCGTGTCGATGTTCATCCTGATCAATTTTGTATTTTAAATAGTACCAAAAAAGATGTTTTAGAAAACACCTTTAATATCTTAGAATATCATTATAAAATTTTAGAAGCTTTAAATATCCAAAATAAAATTATAATCTTACATATTGGAAGTAATGTTTTTGGTAAAGAAAACAGTATCAAAAGGTTTATCAACAACTTCCACAAGTTACCTAAATATATTCAAAAATGTATTGCTGTGGAAAACGACGATAAAATATATAATATTATAGATTGCTTAAATTTATGTAAAAAGTTAAATATTCCTTTTGTTTTAGATTATCATCATCATTTATGCAATAATAATGATATTAATATTGATAAATACATAAATGCCATATTTAGTACTTGGCAAAATACACCTAAAATTCATTTTTCATCACCTAAAAATAATACTAAAAAAGAATTCAGATCACACCATGATTATATTAATATTGATGATTTTATTGTTTTTTTAAATAAAATTAAACATTTAAATATTAATTTAGATATTATGCTTGAAGCGAAAGCCAAAGATGAAGCTTTATTTAAATTAGCTAGACAACTTAAATATCATGGTTATAAATTTATTGATGATACAACTTTTATAATTTAAAAAAAAGACAAATAGTCTTTTTAATATAAAAATTCAGCATACCATATATCTAAACGCCACCAATTATTCCTTTTTTTCTCAAATATATTTTTCTTAAAAAATC
>CALVKL010000034.1 GCA_944332695.1 uncultured Bacilli bacterium | reverse complement strand
TATCGTATTTTTTTATTTATCAATCAAATGAATATTATCTAACAATATACCGGTTCCTTCAACTACGCAAGTAAGAGGACTTTCAGCTATAAATACCGGTACTTTTAATTCATGAGCTAGTAATAAATCAAAGCCATCTATTAAGGCTCCACCGCCAGTAATAACAATACCTTTATCAATAATATCAGCTGCCAATTCAGGTGGTGTTTGCTCCAAAACATTTTTAGCAGTATGAACGATAATATATACACTTTCTCTTAAAGCTTCCTCAACTTCATCAGAACAAATTGTAATTGTATGAGGTAATCCAGTAACTAAGTCTCTTCCTCTTACTTCCATTTTTTCACTTTTATTACCACTATAAACCGTTCCAATATTAATTTTAATTTCTTCAGCGGTTCTATCTCCAATTAATAATTTATACTTATCTTTAACATATTTCATAATGTCGCTGTCAAAAACATTACCTGCTATTTTTATAGATGAACTAGTTACAATTCCACCAAGTGATAAAATTGCTATATCAGTAGTTCCTCCCCCAATATCAATTACCATATTACCGCTTGGTTTAGAAATATCCATTCCGGCACCAATTGCAGCTACTTTAGGTTCTTCTTCAATAAACACTTTTTTAGCTCCGGTTCTTTCAGCAGCTTCTTTAATAGCGTTTTTCTCAACTTGAGTTATATTAGAAGGACAACAAATTAAAATTCTAGGTCTAGATAAAAAACTCTTACCATTGATTTTACGGATAAAATGATTAAGCATAACTTCTGTTATTTCAAAATCAGCAATAACACCATCTTTCATTGGCCGAATTGCCACTACTGATCCAGGAGTTCTTCCTAGCATTTCTCTTGCTTCGCTACCAACAGCTAAAGGTTTTTTAGTATCCGCATCCATCGCAACAACCGAAGGTTCATTTAAAACTATGCCTTGACCTTTAACATATATTAATACATTTGCCGTTCCTAAATCTATTCCGATATCCTTTGCAAACATTTTATCACTCTCATTTCATAAATTATTATATCATATTTATTACCATTTTTTTACATTAAATACTTTCTTTTTGTTGATTCGCCACCTCGTATATGTCTAATATCTGTATGATATTTTAATATCTTATCAACTTTTAAATAATTAGCATAATTAATATCCTTTAAACGTTCATGTAAATCTTTATGAACAGTACTTTTACTAACATCAAATACTTTTGCTATTTCTCTAATTGTATTATTCGTTTTTAAGATATATTCTGTTTCATCTATTACTCGATTAATAATCTTTTTATTCATATGACACCTCTTAATTAAATATATATATTAACTTAATAAATATACCTAAAAAAGAGTGTTGAAACTCTTATAAATCATTTAATTTTTTATCATAATATTCTAATGGATTAACATTTACTCCATTATGAATTAATTCAAAATGAAGATGATTACCTAATTCTTTAGCTATATTAGCTTCACCCGATTTACCGATTATTTGACCTTGTAAAACTGCTTCGCCTTCTAAAACAGTTACTTCCGATAAACTCTGATAAACACTAATCAAATTATTTTCGTGAGTTATTTCGATAATTTTGCCCAACAAATTATTTTCTATAACCTTAGTTACTTTACCATCTAAAATTGAAACAACATCGAATGCTTCTTTCCCTTGATAATCAACACCAGTATTAGGAATATAAGTATTATCATAATAAATTAAAGCATCTTTTTGTTCTTCCTCTGTTCCTTGGTAATTATAAAACTTTCTTACAATTACAACATCTTTCATTAAATAAGGTTTAGCAATAATGTTATTAGTACTGACAACTGGTACTTCATTTTCAATAATTACATCATTGACATAAATATTATCATCCTTTAACTTATTAGGAGAAGAGATATACTCAATTAAATAAATTGTACCTAATATTGTCACAAAAGATAAAGCATATAAACAGTAAACTACCGATTTTTTTAATCTTCTTTTTTTCATATTTTCACCTCTATATTAAGTTTTAACAAATATGAAAAAAATATACATTTTTTTAAAATTTTTTTATTTGTGTTCCTTGATAATAATGTTTTAAAATTTCATCATAAGTATAACCTTCTAATGCCATAGCTTGTGCGCCATATTGACTCATTCCAACACCATGGCCATAACCTTTAGTCGTAATATATACTTGATCATTTTTTTGTTTTATCGTAAAATGATTTGATTTTAAATTTAACAATTCAACTATTTTACTACCTTCGAATAAAACATTATTGATTTTAATCTTTTTGACTCTTCCAGTACTTGTTGTTTCAATTATTTCTAAAGTTATTTTATTATTATATTTTAAATTTAATTTACTATAAAATTCTTCTAAACTAAAGTGATAATTAACTTCAAATACTGGTGATATATTATCCCAAGTTGAGCTAACACTTCTTAAATATGGTATTTTATTACTAAAAACTTCTTCACTATTTTCCGTATAGCCAACACTAGTTGAAAAAAACATAGCATCAATTACTTTATCTTCATAAGTTAAATATTGATGATTGGTTTGTAAAACTGCTTGTTTGATTTTATCGATATTTTCATTATAGTTATCTTTCCAAGCCTTTTTTAAATATTCATCATCTAAATAAACTTGATTCATTACTGTATCAACAACATCATAATCCTTATTTTTATTATACTCCATTTTCTTCATAACATAACTTCGAGCAGCTACTGCTTGTGCTTTTAAAGCTTCCATTTCAAATGAAACTGGCATTTCTCCAGCTAAAACTCCAACTATATAATCTTCAAGAGGAATACTAATAATTTCATTAGTTTTTTCTTGTTTTATTCGAACTTTTATATTAGAAGTATAAATAAATTTTATTTCATCATTTCTTATAAATATATTTACTATTAAATAGGAAATAAAAATAATTAAGCAAGTTAAAAGCAGTACTTTTTTCATATAACCCTCTCCATTATACATTATAAAAATACTGCTCTCTAATTAAAATTATACACTTGAAATAAAAAAATCATAGAAAAAGTTAACGACTAAATACGACAAACCCATTACCAAAAACATAAATAACATTCTTGCTTGATAATATTTGTTTTTTTTGAAAACATTATTAAAATTAATACTATCAACAGCTAAAATAGCAAAAGGAACTACTATTAAATATAATATAGCTTTAATTGTCATATTCATCAATCATCATAACGCGTCTTTTATGTTTTTCTTCAAAAGAAAATGGTGTCGTCAAAAATGTATCAATAATTTCTTTGTAATCTTTAGTTTTTTCACCTAAAGCTATAACATTAGCATTATTGTGGCTTCTAGCTAAATATGCTTCTTCCACATCATTTACTTTAGCACATCTAATGCCTTTTACTTTATTACAAGCAATACTCATTCCAATACCTGTGCCACAAACTAAAATTCCCAAATCTATTTTTTTATTTTGTAATGCTTCTCCTATTTTATAAGCATATTGGGGATAATCGACACTTTCTATTGAATTAGTCCCATAATCTGTAATTTGATAGTTTTTTAAATGATTTTTTATTTTTTCTTTTAAAATCACCCCACGGTGATCGCTTGCTATTCCTATTTTCATTTTATCACTTTTATGTCTAAAATTTTTTTATCTCCTTTCTAATCTACACTCTAATTATACCACAAAAAAACTGCAATTATGCAGTTTTATCTTGATTAAATCCATATTTACGATTAAATTTTTCAACACGACCAGTTTTCGTAACAGTTCCTTGTTTACCTGTAAAAAATGGATGACATTTATCACATACTTCAAGATGTAATTCTTCCTTATTAGATCTAACAGTAAAACTATTACCGCAAGCACAAGTAACTCTTGTTTCCATATATTGTGGATGAATTTCTTTTTTCATAATCTATCTCCTTCCGCCATGACTAAAATTAAGTCATAGAAATTTAATGCGTATATATTATAACAAATAAGATTAATAAAAATCAAGGGTTTTGCTCTAAAATATCAATAATTTTCTTAGCAATCATCTCATAACCCATTTTATTAGGAAATGTGTCATTAATACTATTAAAATATTTATAATCATTTAAATCATCATAAATATTTAAATAAGTAATATCATAAGAACTTGCTAAATCACTTATTTTTTCGTTAGCATAATCAAAAAAATCATCTAATTTTTCTTCTTTTAAATAATTATAAAAACCAATAAATATAATTTTTTCTTTTGAATAATTTCGCAATAATTTAAATAATTTATCCAAATCTAATGCTACTTCATCTAATTTAGTATATAAATCATTAACACTAAAATCGTTATTAAAAGTGACATTACTAAATAAGTCATTCATTCCTACCGATATAGTAATTATATCCGCTTTAATCAAAGCATTTTGTATTGTTTTTTCTTTTTGATTAATTATTATTTTCTTATTTTCTTCAATATCTTTAATAATATCAATACTTCTTTTATTATTATTAGTAACACTAACATAATTTTTTAATAATTTATTATCATTTAAATAGTCCTTAATATAATCAGCATATCCATAATCTTTTGTTAAAACTCCATTAACGCCATTAGCTAAAGAATCTCCAAGTGACAAATAATAAATATCTTGATCTTTAAAGCCTAAATAAATTAATAAAATTGATAATGTAATAATTATAATTATTAAAATCTTTTTCATAAAAATTCCTCCTATAAAAAAAGTAGATTAAATCTACTTAAATTATATTATTTAATAACTAAATTATTCATCAACCAAAATAATATCAGCACCAACATTTTGTAATTTTTGAATAATATTTTCATATCCTCTTAAAATATGTTCTACTTCTTTAATAACTGTTTGTCCTTCTGCTTTTAATCCAGCTAACACTAAACAGGCTCCAGCTCTTAAATCTGTAGCTACAATTTCTTTCCCTTTTAGTTTCTTAGGACCTTTAATATATATTTTTCGCCCATCAATAACTATATCAGCTCCCATACTATTTAAAAAGGCTACATTTTGAAATCTATTTTCATAAATAGTTTCTTCTAAAGTTGATGTTCCATTTGCATAAACCAATAAAGATGTCATTGGTTGTTGTAAATCAGTTGCAAAGCCAGGATAACCCTGAGTTTTAATATTAACTGATTTCATACCTTCACATCTAGACACAATCAAGTTATCCTCATGTACTTTAATTGGAACATTCATTTCTTTTAACTTTAAAGTTAAAGACTCAATATGCTCTGGAATAATATTTTCAATTTTTAAACTATTTCCCATCAAAGCACCAGCAATAACATAAGTTCCGGCTTCAATTCTATCAGGTATTACTTCAGCAAAGCCATTACCTAATTTATTAACACCTTTAATCGTTATTTCACTAGTTCCAGCACCTGTTATTTTAGCTCCCATATTATTTAAAAAAGTTGCCACATTAACTATTTCTGGTTCTTTAGCTGCATTTAAAATTGTCGTAGTTCCTTTAGCTTTTACAGCCACTAAAATTGTATTTATTGTTGCACCCACACTAGGCATGTCAAGACTAACTTCAGCACCAGTTAACTCTTTAGCATCTATTGTAAATTTGTTGCCCTCCTCGATAACTTCAGCACCTAATGCTCTAAAACCTTTTAAAGTTTGGTCGATAGGTCGAGCTCCAATCGAACACCCTCCTGGAAAATACATTTCAACATGTTTGTATTTTCCTAATAAAGCTGACATAAAATAGTAAGAAGCTCTTAATTTTTTGGCTTTTGATTCAGGAATTTCCTTATTTTCTAAACTAGTTTGATCAATTATCATTCGGTCTTTATCTCTAACTACTTTAGCTCCTAAAAATTCTAATATTTCATTTAACGCATCTATATCAGATATATTAGGTATATTGTCAATAGTAACAATACCATCTGATAATAAAGAAGCTGGCACTAAAGCTACAGCACTATTTTTAGCACCACTTATTCTTATTGTCCCCTTTAATTCCTTTCCACCATTTATTTTTATTTTTTTCATAAACTCCTCCACTACTATATTTGTATGTAATTAAATATGTTTGTTGTCACTACCAAATAATATTACTTTTTCTTTAATCATTTCTTTCATTGTATTTTCACCACTTTTTATAATTTTTCGTGGATCATAAACTTTATCATTCTCACTTAAAAATTTTCTCACACCTTGACTCCAAGCAATTTGTAATTCTGTATTGATGTTAATTTTACATATACCACAGCTAATAGCTTTTTTTATTAATTCATCAGGAATTCCTGAACCTCCGTGTAAAACCAAAGGTAATTTAACCAATTCGTGAATTTTAATCATTCTTTCAAAATCTAATTTTGGTTCTCCTTTATAAATACCATGAACACTTCCTAAAGCTGGAGCTAAAAAATCTATATTAGTTTCTTGAACTAGCTTAACCGCATCTTCTATCTTAGCATATGCAAGTTCATTAGCAACACCATCTTCTTCGCCTCCAACAGCTCCCACTTCGGCTTCGACAGTTACATTTTTGGTATGTGCATAATCGACAACTTGTTTTGTAATTCTTATATTTTCTTCAATACTATGTTTTGATGCATCAATCATAACTGAGGTGAAGCCACTATCAATAGCATCAACACAACTTTCATAAGAACTCCCGTGGTCTAAATGAAGAGCTACAGGTGCAGTAATGTTTAAATAATTGATTAAATTCTTAACCATATCGGCAACTGTTTTGAATCCTCCCATATATTTTCCAGCACCTTCACTTACGCCGATAATAACAGGTGTTTTTAACTTTTCACATTCTTCCAAAATAAATCTTGTCCATTCTAAATTGTTAATATTAAAATGTGGAATAGCATATTTACCAATTTCAGCTTTTTTTAACATATTTTGCATATTTTCTAACATTTTATCACCACTTTAATTATATATTTTTTTTAAAATAAAAGCAACAATTTACTAAACTGTTGACAGTTACTTAAATATTATATTTTTTAAATTCTTATTTAATAAAATAAATTAATCCAATTATAATAAGCGTTAATCCTCCAAAAATAGTTGAATATTTACCAATCAAATTACTAATTCTTTTACCTATATTTAAACCAAAGTAAGTAAATAAAAAACTAAAAATTGAAAAAGTTAAAGCAGCTAAAATATAATTTTGTGTGATAACTTCTAAACCAATTCCCACTGAAAAACTATCAATACTAACCGCTAAACCAAATAATAAAATTTCTTTTAAACTTATTATTTTTTCTATTTCTTCTTCTTTAAAAGTTTCGTATACCATTTGAATACCAATAAAAAATAAAATTAAAAAAACAATCAAATTAGGTTTAAGATTAATATGATGTAATAAAAAACTACCAATAAAAAAACCAATTAAAGGCATAATAAAATGATAAACTCCTACTGTTATTGCTATTTTTAGAATATCTTTTTTATTTAAATTTAAAGTGCCATAAGCTAAAGCTAATGAAAAAGCATCCATACTAAGACTAATTGCAATTAAAACTATTATAAACATTTAAAAACGCCTCCTATAAAAATATATTTATTAGAATGCGTTTTAGACTATTTACTCCAATCAATTGGTTCAATATTGTTTTTTATTAAAAAATTATTAGTTTTAGAAAAAGGACGACTTCCAAAAAAGCCATGGTAAGCCGATAATGGTGAAGGATGAACTGATTCAATAATATAATGATTTTTATTAGTTATTAATTGTTTTTTACTTCTAGCATATCCACCCCATAAAATAAAAACAATCGGTTTTTCTCTTTCATTTAATAGTTTTATTATATTATCCGTAAAAATTTCCCAACCTTTATCCTTATGTGATAAAGGCGTATCTTTTACTACACTCATAATACTATTTAATAATAATACTCCTTGATAAGCCCAAGCAGTTAAATCATTATTTTCTCTTTTTATATTTAAATCATTTTCTAATTCTTTAAAAATATTATTTAATGATGGTGGTCTTCTAATATCGTCTTTAACTGAAAACGACAATCCATGAGCTTCATTAACGCCATGATAAGGATCTTGACCTAAAATAACTACTTTTACTTCATCATAGTCAGTATATCTTAAAGCATTAAAAATATCTTTATACTGTGGATAACATATTTTATTTTTATATTCATTTTTAACAAAAACTCCTAACTTCTTAAAATATTCCTTTTTAAATTCTTTTTCTAATACTTTATCCCAAATTTTATTTATCATACTACCACCTACTTCATTTTACCACATTTTTGATATCTTTTTAATTCGTATATAACATCTTTTTTTAAATTTATTAAAGCATAGATATTAATGATAGCTAAAATAGCAGTTAATATATTAACTATTTTCCAAATAAAATTAGCCGCTGTAATGGAACTTATTAATAAAACTAAACAACTAATAATTTTTAATATAAATAATTTTTTTTCATTTATTTTAATTAAGAATTTTAAATTAGATTCCGCATCATAATATCCAGATAAAATAGTTGAAAAAGCAAATAAAATTATTGACATTATAATAATAAAATTACCCATGTTACCAAAATGATAAATAAATGCATTTTGCGTTATTTCGATACCATTTAAATTATTACCTATAAAGTTGATATCAGAAGTTAAAATAACAATAGCAGTTGCGGTACAAACTAAAAAAGTAGTTATATAAATACCAATCATTTGAACAAATCCTTGACTAGCAGGATAATCAACCTCAACAGCTGAAGCCGCTATTGCTCCTGTACCTAATCCAGCTTCATTAGAAAAAATACCTCTTTGAATTCCTACTATTAAGGTTGTTAAAAATCCAAAACCAACTGCTTTAAAATTAAAAGCTTCTTTAATAATATTAGTAAAAATACTAGGGATTAATGTTATATTTTTTATTATAACTATTAAAGCTGAAACCACATAAATTAAAGTCATAATTGGCACTAATTTCGAAGAAAATTCAAATATTTTTTTAGTCCCTTTATTTAAAATTAAAAAAGATAATATCATAATAATTAATCCAATTATTAAAGGATTAATATTAATATAATTAGTTATGGATTTGGTAATAGTATTAGCTTGAATGCTTAAAAAACCAATTACTTGACTAACAACGATAATATATGCGTATAATTTACCTAAATTAGGCTTATTTAAACCATTTTTCAAATAATAGCTTGGCCCACCTTTTGCTATATGCCGTTCATCTTTTTCTTTATACTTAACCCCCAAAACCGTTTCAGCAAAAGCATTAGCCGTAGCTACAAAACCAATTACCCACATCCAAAAAATAGAACCGATTCCACCTAAATAAATAGCTAAAGCGATCCCAGCAATACTTCCAACACCAATTCTTCCTCCTAAAACCATCATTAAAGATTGAAACGGTGTGATTGTACTACCTTTTTTTAATATATTTTTAAACATCTCCTTAAAATTAAATTGTACAAAATTTAATTTAAAAGTAAAATAAATTCCTGATATTACAATCATAACTGTAGCTGTAGCCCATAATATACTATCAATCACTTTAAGCATTCTATCACCTAGTTAAGTATATTAAAGATTAGTTGATAAATGAAAAAAAGCTAAAGATTATTAGCTATATCGACAAAGATAATTATATCTAATTGTTCTGCTCTTACAGATAAGTCATAGTTATATTTTTTTAATACTTCTTCTACTTTTTTTAAATCGTAATCTTTTAAGTTGTTTTTTAAAGTTTTTCTTTTTTGTTTAAAACTATCCCTTACTAATTTGAAAAAAATTTTTTCATTTTTTAAATATAATCTTTCTTTTTTACTAAATTCTACAACGATACTATCAACATTAGGTTTAGGAATAAATACATTACGACTTATATCAAGAATCTTTTTTACATCAAAATAATAATTTAAATAAACTGATAAAGAATTATAATCCTTAGTATTTGGTTTTGCCTTAAAACGATTCCCAACCTCTTTTTGTACCATAACAACTATTTTATCAATATTTACTTCTTCAATTATTTTAATTAAAATAGGAGTTGTAATATAGTATGGTAAATTAGCAATCATATATAATTTATCATAACTATACTTTTTTAAATCTTGTTTAATATCTTGTTTTAAAAAATCATTATAAATTATATCTATATTATTATATTCTTTTAAATTATTACTTAATATTCCTTTTAAAGTAGTATCTATTTCATAACATAATACATTTTTAGCATATTTAGCTAATTTATAAGTCAACGATCCCGCACCAGGTCCAATTTCTAAAACCAAAGTGTTCTTATCAATATCTACTTTACTAATAATCGCATCAATAATATTTTCATCAATGATAAAATTCTGACCAAATTTCTTTTTTAGATTAAAATTTTCTTGTTCTAATATCTCTTTTGTTTTTTTAGGTGAATATTCCATTTTTTACTCCTCTCATAATAAAGTCAAGTATTTCCTATACAAAACTTTATAAATTTTTATTATATTTTGATTTTTTAATTAG
>CALVKL010000033.1 GCA_944332695.1 uncultured Bacilli bacterium | reverse complement strand
TGTTTTCAACTCAATTATACTACTTGAATCACTATTTTTATATACAAATTGTTTCACATCAATTGTATCACTACATTAGAAGATAAGAAGGAAGAAGAATTTTAATTTACATCTTCTTTTTTTCATGGTAAAATATTTATTGGTGATAGTAATGGATTATTCAAATATAAAAATAGAAAAAGAATTACAAATTGTTTTTATGGGAACACCTGTTTTTGCTGTACCTATTTTACAAGGGTTAATTGATAATTATAAAGTAAGAGCAGTTGTTACTCAACCTGATCGTAAAGGAAATCATGGTCAAATTAATATTTCACCAATAAAAAAACTAGCTTCAGATAAGGCCATTTTAGTTTTACAACCTGAAAATATTAAAGAAAATTATCAAGAAATAATCAATTTAAAACCAGATTTAATTATTACTTGTGCTTATGGACAAATCATTCCAAGACAAGTATTAGAAGTTCCACGTTTAGGTTGTATTAATGTTCATGCTTCGTTATTACCAAAATTAAGAGGTGGAGCGCCTATTCATAAAGCAATTATTGAGGGTCATTCTAAAACAGGAATAACTATTATGTATATGAATACTAAAATGGATGAAGGAGATATTATTTCCCAGAAAGAAATACCAATTTTAGATACTGATACTGCTAGTAGTTTACATGAGAAGTTAAGTTTATTAGGCAAAGATTTACTATTAGAAACATTACCTAGTATTATTGAAGGAACTAATACTAGGATAAAACAAGATCATCTTCAAGCAACTTATGCTTTTACTTTAAAAAAAGAAGATGAAAAATTAAATTTTGAAAAAACAAAAAAACAATTATACAATCAAATAAGAGGTTTGAATTCATGGCCGGGTAGTTATTGTATTTTTGAAGGAAAAATATTAAAAGTTTGGGAAGCATATATTACGGAAAATTATCCTGTAGGTTTTAATGGGCAAATAACTAATATTTATAGTGATGGAATTGGTATTAAGGTAAGTAATGGGGAAATTGTTCTAAAAATAGTTCAGCCTGAAGGAAAAAATAAAATGAGTGCCATTGATTTTTATAATGGTTTAAAAGATAAAAATATTGTGGGGAAAGTATTGCAATGAAAGAAACAATTGAATTTATTAAAACTCTTTGGTCAAACAAACGAACAAAGTCCTTAGCAATTTTAATCATATATTTAATATTTTTTATTTTTGCTTTTACTTTTATTGGTAGTGGCACAAAAAAAAATATTAAGCCAATTGATGAATCAAAAAAAGAATTAGATCAAAATGAAAAATTTGATTTAGCCAATGTTACTAATTATTTCGCTGAGATTATTGGCAACGAAACCTTTACTTATGATTCGGTTAGTAATACTATTATTTATAATGAAACAAGTTATGATTTGGAGTCAAAACCAGAAGTTTTATCTAATTATGATTTAACTATTTTTAAACCAAGCAATATTTCTAAATTATTAGAAAATGGTATTTTAGAATCAACTAATCATATTGAAAATACTAAAACTTATTTAATTAAAATAAGCGATTTTGAAAAAATAGTTTATGAAAAAGATATTATTAACGAAGAAAATATCAAAATAACAACTTATTTGGATAATTCAAAAATTATTGTTGATTTATCAAATTATTATGACTATGTAGTTAATATAGAATTGAGGGATTAGTAGTGGATATAGTAGTAATTGTATTAGTCATTGGAGCAATTGCTGTAATGATATTTAAAAGATTTAGTAGTGTTATATATTATTTAGGAATAATTGATATATTTTTAAGAGTTTTAGATTTTATTGCTAATAATTTACCTTTGGCTGTTGTAAGTAATTTTATCAATACTTATTTTCCTAATAGTTTACCAGGTATAATTGAATCTTATTCTGAAGGTATTTTTACAACTGTTTTATTATGGGCTTTATGTATCGTTTATATTATTTTATTATTCTATTTGATAAAAATATTTTGGAAAAAGAAATAACTTCGGTTATTTTTTGTTGTTTTTAAAACGAATGTTTGATATAATTAATATGGTGATATTATGTATGGGTATATCAAAGGAATAATTAAAGAAGTTGAAAGTAATTATATTATTTTAGATAATAATGGAATTGGATATTTAATATATACACCTAATCCTTATGCTTTTAATTTAGATGAAGAATATACGGTTTATATTTATCAAAATGTTAAAGAAGATGAATTAACTTTATATGGATTTAAAAAAAAAGAAGAAAAAGATTTATTTTTAAAATTAATCGAAGTAAAAGGTTTGGGTTGTAAAATGGCATTACCAATCATCGCTACTGGATCAATTAATGGAATTATTGATGCTATTGAAAGAGAAAATATTTTATATTTAAAAAAATTCCCTAAAATTGGAGATAAAGTAGCAAAACAAATAATATTAGATTTAAAAGGTAAATTAAATGCTACAGGTGTTGTAACAACAAATAATAATGATGAATTAATTGAAGTTTTAAAAGGCTTGGGTTACAAAACACAGGATATATTAAAAGTTGTAAAACAAGTTAATAATACTTTATCACTAGAAGATCAAATAAAGGAAGCATTAAAGTTATTTTTAAAATGAGAATAGCTATCGACTTTGACGATACAATTGTAAAAACTAGTGAAAAAGTAAGAGAATATTTAAAACAATATAATAAAACTTCATTTAATTCAGAAGATGAAAAATTTGATTTTTATCGAAAACATATTGATAACATTACAAAAGAATTAGAATTTTTTGAAAATGCGAAAGAAGTATTAAATAAGTTAAGCAAAAATAACGAATTGTATTTAATCACTGCTAGAAGTGATTATTATTCGTCTAATTTAAAACAATTAACTAAAGAGTTTATTGAAAAAAACAAATTACCTTTTAAAGAAATATATTTTGATTGTTTTAAAGAAGGAAAAGCAATTAAATGTGAACAATTAAATATTGATTTATTTATCGATGATTATAATGTTAATTGTATAGAAGTTAAGAAAAAAGGAATCGATGTTTTATTATTTAACGATCAATTTGAAGATTTAAAAACTGTTAATAATTGGCAGGATATATTAAAATATGTGGAGGGATAATATGGACGAAAGAGTTGTAACTAATAAAGAATTAAAAGAAGATACATTTGAAAAAACAATTCGACCAGATAGTTTAGATGAATATATAGGGCAAACAGAAATAAAAGAAAACCTAAATATATTTATTAAAGCTGCTAAATTAAGAGAAGAACCATTAGATCACGTATTGTTATATGGACCTCCTGGATTAGGCAAAACAACTTTAGCTAATATAATTGCTAATGAATTAGGTTCTAATCTTAAAACAGCAAGTGGTCCTGCTATCGAAAAAACAGGTGATTTAGCTGCAATATTATCTACTTTAGAGCCAGGAGATGTTTTATTTATCGATGAAATTCATCGAATTCCAAGGTATATTGAAGAAGTATTATATTCAGCTATGGAAGATTTTACTTTAGATATAATTGTTGGAAGTGATTCTAGTAGTCGCAGTATTAGAATTGATTTACCACCTTTTACTTTAGTAGGTGCTACTACTAGAACAGGTGATTTAACTAGTCCTTTAAGAGATAGATTTGGAATTATCTCTAAATTAAATTATTATACTATTGATGAGTTAACAAGTATTGCTAAGAGAACTAGTAGGGTACTTAGTACACCAATAGAAGATGATGCTGCAGTTGAACTCGCTAAAAGAAGTAGAGGAACACCACGTATTTGTAATAGATTATTTAAAAGAGTAAGAGATTATGCTTTAGTTATGGGTGATGGTATAATCAATAAAGAAATAACCACTTTAGCGTTAGGTAAATTAAAAGTTGATGAATTAGGTCTAGATGAAACTGATTATAATTTGCTTAAAGCAATAATCGAAAAATTTAATGGTGGACCTGTCGGAATAGATGCCATAGCTTCTAGTATCGGTGAAGAAGTGACTACTATCGAAGATGTTTATGAACCATATTTATTACAAAATGGTTTTTTAAAAAGAACTTCAAGAGGTAGAATAGTGACAGATAAAGCTTATGAACATTTAAAAATAAGTCATCAAAATAGATTAAACATGGAAGAATTATGAAATTAGAAAATTTATATATAGAGTATGATAAATTGCAAAAAAAATATGGCGCTAAAGAATTAAATTCTATTTATAATGGTGGTTGTATTAATAATCCTGATGTTTGTTTTGTTTTTATGAATCCAACAGGTAGAAATATCGCTTCTTCTAAAGAGTGGAAAGGTATAAGATCTCCTTGGATCGGAACAAAAAACGTTTGGGATTTATTTTATAAACTAGATTTATTAAGTGAAGAAGTATATTTTAAAATTAAAAGTATTAAAGGTAAAGATTGGACAGAAGAATTTGCTTGTAAAGTGTATGAAGACGTTATAAATCATAAATATTTTATAACAAATTTAGGTAAATGCACGCAAATAGATGCTAGAGAACTTCCCAATTATGTTTATGAAAAATATTTAGATTTATTGTATAAGGAAATAGAAATAATAAATCCTAAAATCATTATATTGTTTGGGAATCAGGTAAGTTCTATTGTTTTAAAGGAAAAAATATCAGTTTCTCAATGTCGAAAAAAATTATTTTCAAAGGATATAAATGGTAAAAAATTTAATTGTTATTCCGTATATTATCCAGTAGGCAATGGAAGATTTAATATAGATAAAGCAATCGAAGATATAAAATTTATAATGGGGGAGAATTTATGAAAACAGATGATTTTGATTATTATTTACCACAAAACCTAATTGCGCAAACTCCTTTAGAAAAAAGAGATGCCTCTAAATTATTAGTTTTAGATAAAGAAACAGGAAAAATAGAACATAAACATTTTACCGATATAATTGATTATTTAGAAAAAGATGATATTTTAGTTATCAATGATACAAAAGTAATACCAGCTAGATTAATCGGAGTTAAAGAAGAAACTAATGCTGTTATTGAAATATTAATGTTAAAAGAAATTGATAATAATTGGGAATGTTTAGTAAAACCAGCTAAAAGGGTAAAAGTTGGAACTATAATTAAATTTAGTGATAAATTAAAAGTAAGATGTGTCGAAGCAAAAGATGAGGGGATAAGAGTATTTCAATTTATTTATGATGGTATTTTATATGAAATATTAGATGAATTAGGGACAATGCCACTACCACCTTATATCCATGAAAAATTAAAAGATAAAAATAGATATCAAACTATATATGCCAAAAATGAAGGTAGTGCCGCTGCACCTACTGCTGGATTACATTTCACAAATGAATTATTAAATAAGTTGAAAGAAAAAGGAATTATAGTAGTTCCTATAACTTTACATGTGGGGTTAGGCACATTTAGACCGGTCAATGTCGAAGATGTGACTAAACATAAAATGCATAGTGAATTTTATATGATGAACAAAGCTACCGCTAACATATTAAATAACCATAAGAAAAGAATTATTGCCGTTGGTACTACAACTACTAGAACTTTAGAAACAATAATTAATTTATATGGTGAGTTTAAAGAGTGTAGTGGCTGGACAGATATATTTATTTATCCGGGGTATAAATTTAAAGCAATCGATTGTTTAATTACTAATTTTCATTTACCTAAATCAACTCTAGTTATGTTGGTAAGTGCATTTGCTACTAAAGAATATATTATGAATGCTTATAATGAAGCAATAAAAGACAACTATCGTTTCTTTAGCTTTGGTGATAGTATGTTTATAAAAAGAGATTAGTTAAAAATCAATGGATTTATTGTGCCTAATGTTATAGTATAATCATAAAATTGATTTTATGTATAAAAAAATAGTACTCAATCTGACAGATTAAGTACAAATTTTATCCTAATAAGGTGAATACTCAACGTGAGAAAGTTAAGTATTCCTTTTTATTATATGCAAGTTTCCATGACAAGCACATTGTATCATCTTTTTATTTGCCTGTCAAAGCTTCTTCAATTAATATTTTATTATTTTTTAACCTTTCATCATTAGGTGCCATTTCAATCGCTTTATCAACGTTTTTTAAAGATAAATCATAATTTCCCAAATTAAAATAAGCAAGTGATAATAAATCATAAATCGTATGATTCCAACTAAATGTTTCGTTAATATAACTTTTCGCATGTTTTTCAATTTTTAAAGCGGCATTACAATATTTAATAACGTTATTCCAATCTTTTAAGTCGTAACACAATAAAGCAAATTCAACATAAGGATCTCTTAAATAAGGAGCTTCATTAATTGCTTTGTTAAGCCACATTTTAGCTTCTTCATATCTATTTAAATTTTTATAATCTCGGGCAATAAAACGCATTGATGCACATCGTTCATCTTTCCAAGTGGCTGTAGGAAGATTTAAATGTCTAATCAACATATCAATTGATTCATTCCATTTTTGATAAAACATGTATTCTCTTCCTAAATAATGGGTATTTCGATCGTTAGTTGGATCTTCTTTGACAGCTAGTTCTAATAAAGGCAAATAACTGGAACGTGATTTGGTACTATCTGGATAATGTTCGATTGTCAGTTCTTCACAAGTTAAAAATACTTCATCTCTATCATATTTTAAAATTTCATGAACGGGATTAACCCATTTATAGTTTTTGCGACTATGAATTTTGTCACTTAAAAAATTAACTGCTGGATTTCCATATTCATCAAAACTCCAAATATAGTTATATCTTAGTCTAGTTGTATCTTCTTTCCAATTATTGATAATTAATTCTTTCCAACCTTTAATCAAAACTTCATCTAAATCTAAACAAACACATACATCATAATCTTCAGGAATTAAATCCAATGATAAATTTCTCGCCACATCAAAACGCCATGGATTAATAATTTTTTGTTCAACTACAATCCCATGACTTTTTAATTTGTTAACTGTATCATCTGTAGATCCGGTATCAAGTACATAAATTCCATCGGCGTCTTTTACTGATTCATAAAATCGATCGACAAATTTTTCTTCATTTTTACAGATTGCATATACGCAAATTTTCATATTAAATCACCACTTAATTATATGATATAATCAGTAATAATTGACTATTATAGCCCTTTTGTTTATAATATTTTAAGAGGTGACTTATGATTATAGTTATATTGGGGCCAACAGCAGTAGGTAAAACTAAAATGAGTGTTGAACTGGCAAAAAAATTAAATGGAGAAGTTATAAATGTTGATAGTACACAAATATATAAAAATTTAGATATTGCAACAGCTAAAATAAAAGAAGAAGAAAAAGAAAACATTCCCCATCATTTGTTTGATATTAAGGATATAACGAAAAATTATACCGTTTACGATTATCAAAAAGATTGTCGTAAAGCAATTGCTGATATTATTAACAAAAATAAAACACCTATTTTAGTAGGAGGAACGGGTTTATATATTAAAGCCGCTTTATATGATTATAAGTTTGAAGAAGAAACTAATGATAATCAATTTGAAGATTTAAGTAATGAGGAAATTTACAATAAATTAAAACAAATCGATAATAATATTGATATTCATATAAATAATCGAAAAAGATTAATAAGAGCTTTAAACTATTGCCTAAACAATAATAAAAAAATCAGTGATAAAGAAAAAACTAATAAATTATTATATGATGTTTTATTTATCGGGTTAACAACCAATCGAAATGTTTTATATGAAAGAATTAATAATAGAGTTGATGAAATGGTAAAGAATGGATTACTAGAAGAAGCAAAAAAAATATATGATTCTAATATTCGAACTAAAGCTATTATGACCCCAATTGGTTATAAAGAATTATTTCCTTATTTTGAAGGGACGAGCAGTTTAGAAGAGTGTTTAAATAATATTAAACATAATAGCCGAAAATATGCTAAAAGACAATATACTTGGTTTAATAATCAAATGGATGTTACTTGGTTTAATATTGATTTTAACAATTTTAATAACACTATTGATGAAGTATACAAATATATAAAAAGCGTTAACAATTAAGTTAACGCTTATTTTAGTTTAATCATTAAAACAATACTTTCAATTAGATTGAATACTTCAGTTACTAATAAGAAGATTCCAGCGATAAAAGTAATTGTAATTGCACTGCTGAATGGATTTAAAATAATTAAAATTCCTAATATCAAAGATAGAATAGCCGCAATTAAAAGTAAATACCAGTTTTCATATACTTGTTTTAAATTAAGTGATAATTGAATCTTTATTATATTTTTAACAATCATCCAAATTCCCAACATTAATGGAAAGAAAGCAATTAAAATATTTCTATTTAAAATAATTAAGACAACGGCTAATATTTCTAATAGACCTTCAACTAAATCAAAACTATACAATCTAATTTCTTTATCACTTTTAAAATAATTGATAAAGTCAAAAATACCATCAATGATAATAATAATACCAAAAAAGATAACTATCCATTCAATTGTTTTTAATGGTTGAGTAATTAATAATATAGCAACAATGATCATCAGTATTGAAGTAATAATCGAACTTTTATTATATTTTTTTATATATTCTTTTAACATAGTTCCTCCTTTAAATTTTTCTTAATTTTATTTAATAAATTAATAATAATGTCTTTTTCTTCAGATGTCATTATATTTTCTAAATTTGTCCAAATATCTTGAACTGTTTTTAAGACATCTTGATTTAATTTTTTTCCTTTTTCCGTTATATAAATAGGTAATTTTCTTTTGTCAGAAGTAATTTCTTTTTTAATATACCCATTTTTTTCTAAGCTTTGTAAAGCTCTAGTAATAGTTGAGCGTTTACGATTAGTAAGATTAGCAAGTTCTATTGCTGTTATACCATCATTATTGGCAATTATATTAAGAAATATTTCTTGTCCTGGATAAATACCTAATTCTTGAAACTTTGGTTGTAATTTATGTGACATTAAGATTAAAACATCACGACTCAATTCATAAAATTCATTCATATCTCACCACCTTTTTTTGTAAGCGCGCTAACATTATTTCATTTATAACAATACTTGTCAAGATATATTATGGTAATAAAAAAAATATCTATACGATATCTTTTAAAATAGGTTTATTTATTTTTAAATCATTAGTTACTAGGTTATATATTTTATCAGTTAAAATTTGATAATTTAATAACTTATCATAATTGGTTATAAGAGGAATAGATAATTCTTTTTTTATTTTATTTAAATAATTTTTCCCCTTTTGTTTAAATCCTAAGATATGAATATATTCTATTTTATAATTGTTTTTTTCTAAACAACATAAAATATGAACCAAACATCTTTTAATTTTATTATAAGTATAATTTTTACACTTAACTAAGGTAATTAATTCTTCAATAGAATTAGCTTTATTAATATGTTTTTTCAATAAATTATTTAAATTGTAATCAATATCTAGATATTTAGTTAAATCTTCTGTTATTATCTTATATTTTATAATTAAATAAAAATTATTTAGATTTATTTTTTTGATATAACTTAAGGTTTTATTTGGAACATATTGTTCAAAATTTTGATTATTATTAATTAAATTTCTTATACTAGTAGCACTACTTATTTTTCCGCTTGTTTTTAAATCGTGATAATTATTAGTTCTTTTAATAGTTATTGGCTTTATTTTGCTATTTAATTTTCTTATTGCTTTAAGATAACTAATTCCTAATAAATCATTAGGAGAATCTATTTTAATGTTTGTTTCTTTTTCTAAAACTAAGGATAAACTAGTAGGATAGTTATATCCTTTTTTGACATACTCACTGATATCGATTTGATTATTAATTTGAAAATCGGCGATTTTATTTAATAATTCTATATTGTTGGTTTCACTACCAAAAACTAAATAATCACATTTTAAATAATTTAAAATACTAATGGCACCATAAGCATAAATGTCGGATGCTTGAATCGCAAAAGCCGTTGGCAGTTCAACTACTAAATCAACTCCATATTCTAAAGCTAATTTTGTCTTATCGTATTTTTCAATAACACTAACATCACCACGGTTTAAAAAATTACCGGCTAATACTAAGCATATTGTTTTATTAGGAAACATTTCTTTTACTTTCTTAATATGATATAAATGTCCATTGTGAAAAGGATTATATTCACCAATAATACCAACCATAACATCACCAAATAAATTATAACATTTTTATTTACTTTTTAAAACATTTTATGTATAATGTTGGTGGTGATTTTAAATGATTGTTGATATTACAAGATTAAGAAGTGGTATTGATGAATATATTGATATTAGTTTTAATTATTCATTTTCAAAGGAGCAATTGATTAATTCAGGAATTTTAGAATTAAATAATGTTTTAATTGAAGGACAAATCACTAAAAAATTTGCTGAAATTCATATGAATGTTAAAGTTTCGGGAACTATGATTTTACCATGTTCAATTAGTTTGAAACCAACTAAATATCCATTTTTAATTCAAATTGATGATGATTTAAGTAATTTAATTGTAGATTTTGATAAAAATGAAACAAAT
>CALVKL010000032.1 GCA_944332695.1 uncultured Bacilli bacterium | reverse complement strand
ACGAGTGTTAAATATTGATCCTAACGCAGTCATTATGGTATCAGATGTATATGAAGCTGTTGGGAGTAAATAGAAAGGAAGTTGGTTTATGGATTTGATTAGAATTAAAAATGTAGAAAAAACTTATAAAACTGGTGTTACTGCAATATATGACTTAAGTTTAAATATAGAAAAAGGAGAATTTGTTTTTATAATTGGTCCTACTGGATGTGGGAAATCAACTTTAATTAAAATGCTATATCGTGAAGAAAAGCCAACAAATGGTATTATTAATATTGGTGGCATTAATGTTAGTAAATTAAAAAATAGAAATGTTTATAAAATAAGAAGAAAAATAGGTGTTGTTTTTCAAGATTTTAAGTTGTTACCTAAATCTACTGTATATGAGAATATTGCTTTTGCTTTGGAAATATTTGGTTTACCTAATTCGGAAGTTCATGCTAAGGTTCTTAAATCTTTAGAATTAGTCGGTTTAAAACATAAAGCAAAAAATTATCCTCATCAATTATCTGGTGGAGAGCAGCAAAGAGTTGCCATTGCAAGAGCGATAGTTAACGGTCCTAAATTGCTAATTTGTGATGAGCCAACAGGAAATTTAGATGAAAATACTAGTATGGAAATTATGAAGGTATTAGATGAAATAAATAAATTAGGGACAACAATTATTATGGTTACGCATGATACTGAAATTGTTAATAAAATGAAAAAAAGAGTTATTTTATTAGATTCAGGCCGAATTGTTAAGGATTATAAGGAAGGAGAATATGTTCATGAAGGTGCTTAGAATTTTGGGTAGAAATATTAGAGATTCATTTAAGAGCGTTTTTAGGAATTTTTCTCTTTCACTAGCTTCAATTGCCTGCATTATTATAACTTTAATTGTTGTTTCCATTGCAATGATTCTATCGTTTAATGTCAATAATTTTACTAAAGCTGTGGAAAAAGATATGACGATAGTTGCCTTTTTAAACCGGGATGTAACTTTAGATCAAATTGAAGCAATCAAAGATGAAATTAATATCATTAATTATATTGAATCCTTTGCTTTTGAAGATAAAATGACTATTGCTGAAGAAATGATGACAGAAAGTCCTGATTTTGAAAGTATTTTAGGAAAGTATGAACAAAGAGAAGATAATCCTTTATTAGATGCTTTTAAGATTAAGGTTACAGATATTAACCAAATTGAAGAAGTTGCTAATAATATTAGTAAAATTGATGGTGTTTACAATGTCAAATATGGTGAAGGAATGGTAGAACAATTAGTTTCGGTATTTGATATTGTAAAGAAAATAAGTTATGGTGTTGTAATTGCTTTAATAATTGTAACAGCTTTCTTAATCTCAAATACTATTAAAATTACTATCTTTTCAAGAAAACGTGAAATTGAAATTATGCGCCTAGTTGGTGCTTCTAATATTAATATTAAAATTCCATTTATTTTAGAAGGCTTATTTTTAGGACTAATTGGTTCAATAATTCCCGTGTTAGCAACAATTTTTGGGTATGAAGCTTTATATAGCACATTTAACGGTCAAGTTGTATCACCTTTTATTCAATTAATAGTGCCATTACCATTTACTTACATTTTATCATTAATATTGATTGTTATTGGTGTTTTAGTCGGTATGTTTGGATCGTGGCGAGCAGTTAAAAAGTATTTAAAAATATAAAATCAATAAAAATTGATTTTTTTTATTAAAAGAAGGAAAAAACAAATATTTAATATATATAACTTATAGATGATGATATAGACAAACAAAAATATGTTATGTATAATGAAGGTGGTGTTTTTATGGAATTAGAAAATGTAAAAGGATTGGGGCCTAAAACTATCAATATTTTAAAAAGATTAGGTATTAATAATACTGATGATTTAATAACTTATTATCCATTTCGCTATGATATCATTAAAAGAAGTGATATTAATTTATTAGGTCAAAATGAAAAAATTATTATCGATGGTATAGTAGAAACCAATGCTGTTGTGACCTATATTCGAAATCATAAAGATAAAATGAATTTTAATTTAAATATAGGTAGTAAAATAGTTAAAGCAACAATATTTAATCGCGGATTTTATAAAAGTAAAATTATTGTTGGAACTAAGGTTACGGTTATTGGCAAGTATGATAAAAAAAAGAATTTAATTGTTTGTAGTGATATTAAATTTTCTTTATTAGGTGATGATATTAAAATTCAACCTGTTTATCATGTCACTTCTAGTTTAACAAGTAGCCAACTAAATAGTTTAATTAAAATGGTTGACAGTAATATAGTTGATTACATTCCAGATTATTTAAATGAAAAATATAATTTTTTTAGTAAAGAAAAAAGTATTAAAGAAATTCATAATCCGCATGATTTAGATAGTTTAAGATTAGCGATTAACAAGTTAAAATATGAAGAATTGTTTATATTTATGCTAAAAATAAATTATTTAAAATCTAAAAAAGTTCAGCAAGGATTAAAAAGAAAAGTTGCTGAACAACAAGTTTTAGAATTCATTAACAAATTACCTTTTGAATTAACAGCTGACCAAAAAAAAGCCGTTGATGATATTTATAATAATTTAATTAGTGGCAAAAGAATGAATAGGTTATTACAGGGTGATGTTGGAAGTGGAAAGACAATAGTTTCATTTATTGCATTATATATTAATTATTTGGCTAATTATCAAGGCGCGTTAATGGCGCCAACAGAAATATTAGCTCGTCAACATTATAATAATATTATTAAATTGTTGCCACAAATTAAAGTCGGTTTACTGACGGGAAAATTAAAATTAAAAGAAAAAAAAGAAATATATAAGAGATTAGAAAATGGTGAGATTGATGTTGTTATAGGGACGCATGCTTTAATTAGTGAAGATGTTAAATATAAAAATCTTGGTTTAGTAATTACTGATGAACAACATCGATTTGGTGTTAATCAAAGAAGTAGTTTGAAAAATAAAGGTGTGATGCCTGATGTCTTGTATATGAGTGCTACACCGATTCCAAGAACTTATGCAATTACTTTATTTGGTGATATGGATATATCAAGTATTAGAACTAAACCTAGTGGTCGAAAAGAAATAATCAGTTATTTAAAAAAAGACACTGAAATGAAAGAAGTATTAACTAAAATGTATGAGCAATTAAAATTGGGCCATCAAATTTATGTGATTGCGCCTTTAATAGAAGAAAGCGATAAATTAGAACTAGAAAACGTAATAAAATTGCAAGATAAAATGAATTTGGCGTTTGGTAAATTGTTTACAGTAGGTCTAATGCACGGTAAATTATCAAACAAAGAAAAAGAAGAAGTGATGGACCATTTTAAAAACAATAAAATACAAATTTTAATCAGTACAACAGTAATTGAAGTTGGAGTTGATGTATCTAATGCTACTATGATGGTTGTATTTGATAGCTATCGATTTGGTTTATCTGCTTTACACCAATTAAGAGGAAGAGTTGGAAGAAGTGATTTGCAATCTTATTTTATCATGATTACTAATCAAGAAGTCGAACGTTTAAAAATTTTAACTAAAACTAATGACGGATTTGAAATTAGTGAAGCAGATTTTAAATTGCGAGGTAGTGGTGATTTATTTGGAATTAAACAAAGTGGTGATATGCAGTTTAAATTAGCTAATTTAAAAAAAGATTATAATTTATTAGTTAGAGCAAAAGAGGATAGTTTAGAGTTTTTAAACGAACATAATCCTAGATATCAATATATTTATGATATATTAAATAAACTTAACAATTTAGATTAGTTATATATTATCATTACTAAAAATATTGCTTTGTAAATAAATGTTTGTTATAATGTTAGTATGTTGATTGATAATATAATTCAATTATTTGTACATTTTTTAAAAATATGTTATAATTATTTATGTCATTTAATGACATTTATCTAGGGGATTAGTTCAGTTGGTAGAACGTCGGACTCCAAATCCGAATGTCGTGAGTTCAAGTCTTGCATCCCCTGCCATTTAGAAATTTGCTCCAACTTTTGGAGTTAAATATACTGAAAACGCTTGATTTTAAACGGAAAATCAGCGTTTTTTTGTTTTTACAAAATGGTGTAAAAAAATGGACTTTTTAATTGAGGATTTGAACAAAAATGACCGATTTGAGACAAAAATTAAAACAGTATGTAGTTTTAATAATGTGAAATGTGAATTTCAACAAGGAAAAATATTAACTATAAGGAATACTAATATTTGTTTTATAGAACCTCATAAAGTTAATATAAATGTTAAAGATAAAAAAATAATATTAACCTACATTAATGAAGATAATCTATTCTTATACAATAGAACTATGCCTATAACAACTAAACAACTAGATAAACTACTTAAAGAAATTAAGAGTAAGGTTTCTTAATATGAGTATGAAAATACAACGTATAAGAAAAGAAGATATTAATGATGATGCAACTGTTAGTATTAAAGAAATGGGACATACTTATGAAATATGTTGGTGTGAGCATAAAAACGATAAAGCACCTATTCAAAAGATAGATAAAGACCATTATTTAATTACTGCAACAGGAGAAGTAAAACAATGTAGGCATATTAAAAATAGATATCAAAGTAAAGGACAACTTGCTCAAAGTTTTAAACGACTAAGAGAATTAATTAACACTAACGCAACTAATGTTAGTAATTGTAGATGGTTAACTCTAACTTATAGAGAGCATATAACTGATACTAAACAAGCATATAATGATTTTGATAAGTTTATTAAAAGATTAAGATATAAATATGGAAGTTTAGAATATATCAATGTATGTGAGCCACAAGGTAATGGAAGATGGCATTTTCATTGTTTAATTATATTTCCATCTAAAGCACCTTATATACCTAATGATGAAATGGCTGAAATATGGGGTCATGGGTTTACTAAAACTCAAAAATTAGATAATAGAATTGATAATATTGGTGCTTATCTTTCTGCCCATATAAGTGATATGGAAATTGAAGAAGCCGATTCACTTGGAATAGAATATGATATTGAAGATATAAAAGAAATAACGAAAATAGATAATCAACAACTAGAAAATCCTAAATATTATATTAAAGGAGCAAGATTAAGTTTATATCCACCAAAATTTAATTTATATAGGACTTCAAGAGGCATTAAAAAACCTGTTAAAGAATATATGACTTATAAACAAGCAAAAGAAAAAATAGGTTTGGACCAACCTACTTATTCTAAATCAGTAAAACTTACTGATACTGATGGTAAATTCTCTAACAAAATTACCTATGAGCATTATAACATGAGAAGAAAAAAGAAACATAAGAAGATACAAAATACCGATAGATATAATACGAAGAATAATAAAAGACATCATAAAGGTAATAAGGTATCTAAACATACCTTTTTTTTACCTCATAAGAACGCTATTTTTACGCGAGTTAAACGAGTATTTAATGAAGTAATAGATTTATGCGTGAAACGTGGTAAGCGTTTAAAATTACCGCGTAAAAAACGAGAATAACATATAATTAAAAATAATACGTTCTCGTGGTATCTAATAATTAATTAAATTAAGATAATGATAATAGAAATTAATATAAAAATTATTAAAAAATATTAAGATATATTGATTTAATTATAATTAAATATTACGAGATAAAATTAATATTAATTTATATTTAAATATATATAAATAGATAGTTTGAGTATTATTTAGGTTGTTGTGAGTATCGTTCTATCTTTTTAATTTTAGATTATGATATTGGAAATTAAAAAGGTAGGTTTATTATGAGTAAAGAAGAAATTGTATATGATTATAATTATTTGTTGAAGAATATGATTAATTTAGGTAGAAAATATGATATATGGAATGTATTTAATGATTTTCTATGTATATGTGCCTATAGTATATCTAATGGTGTTTATTATAGTGATGAAAGAGAAAAAGAATATCTTAAGATTATTAATAGTTATAGTAAAGATGAAGTTGATATTTTAGTTAAGATGTTTGGTAGTTTAATAAATAGTTTAGATAGTGAGAAATTTAATGATATTCTGGGTAAAATGTTTGAAGAATTAAATCTTCATAATAAATATAAGGGTCAGTTCTTTACACCAGAACATGTATGTGATTTAATGAGTGAAATTACTCTTAATAAAGATGAGATAGAAAAAAATATTAAGAATAATGGTTATATTAAGTTAAATGATCCTGCTTGTGGTAGTAGTAGATTAATCTATTCTGCTTTAAAGTTTATGGTTAAGAATAACATAAATTATCATTATAATGTGTTTGTTGAAGTTCAAGATGTATCTTTAATATGTGTATTGATGTCTTATATTCAATTAAGTTTATATGGGGTAAATGGTAAAGTAATATATGGAGATACTTTAACAGGAGAAATTTATGATGTGTTCTATATGCCTATGATGAAGTTGTTTCCTATAAAAGAGGTGATAAATTAATATGATAACTGATATTGAAAAAATAAAAAGTATTGCCTTAGCATTACTTTATTTGCCTTATAAGGTTGTAAAAAATGATAGTTTTTTATTCTTACATCATCCTATTATTAGAGATGTTCATCAGGTATTGGTTGATGAAAATGGTAATCGTGAAATAATAAATGTATTAGAAAAAGATAATTGGGAGAAAATAATAAATCAATTTAAGAAACTCATAATGAAAGTAGAAAAGATAGAAGATTTTTATATGATATTTAATAAACCATATTTTGGTGTATTCTTTAAGTATATAAATCAATATCTATCTATTGAAGATTATAATAATTTCTTAAAATATCTATGGGTTTATATGGAATACCCAAATAATGATAAAAATGTAAGTAAAAAAGAATTTATAGAGTATTTTAAAAAGATAGATAAAAATATATTTATGAATAAAGAAGAAATAGATATATATAATAATCTACCTGATGAAATAGTTGTATATAGAGGGGTTAAACCAAATAGTACGTATAAAGCATTATCTTGGACTTTAAATTTAGATACTGCTACTTGGTTTGCTGATAGATTTGAGAAAGATGGTAAAGTGTATAAAGCAACTATTAATAAAAAGTATGTATTTACTTATATTGGAGAAAGAAATGAATTTGAGGTTGTTTTAGATTATAGAAAGTTAAAAAATATAGAAATAAAGGATGATATTGATGACTAATATTGAAGAATATAAAAAAAGATTAAAAAATAATTATAAAGTTGCTATGCAAGTTATTAAAGATGTTTTTGGAGAAGAAAAAGTTGGAGAATTAATGTGTGGTGCAATTTTATTACAAGTTAATTCAACAGCAGTTGGTAGAGCTGGTATATGTAAAAGATATAGAGGTAAAGGTTATTGTACTATTGAAGTAAGTGAAGTTTTATTTCAATTAAGTGATGATGAAATAATTAATACTTTAATTCATGAAATATTGCATACGTTTAAAGATACAGACGGACATAAAGGTAAATGGAAAATTTATGCTGATGAAATTTCTAAAAATACTAAATATAAAATTACAAGACTTGCTGATAGTTCTAATATAGTAATAGATTATAGATATCAAATAACTTGTAAAAGTTGTGGTTTAATAAAAAATAATCATAGATTATCTAAAAAGAAGATTAATCAGTATAAAGATAAAAAAATTGAGTGTCCTAAATGTAAGTATAATGAGTTTACTATCAAAGATTTAAAAAAAGATATTATGATATTAGAATAAGATTAAAAGGGCCTACACAGGCCGTTATATGCCGTATTTTATTTCTATGTTTTCTCTCGTAAAAAATGAAATATGTATTTATTTGTGTTATTTTTAATGTTTCTGCTAACTCATATATTTATGTGAATTGATTAGAAGTATTTAAAATAAGCGAAGTAAACGTAAAATAAAAGTGGAATAATTAATTATTACTTCCACTTATCTATAATTAATGGGTCTTCATTGATGATAGTTAGGTTATATTTAATATTTAGTATTTTTATAATATCTTTTTTAACAACTTCTAATTTTGGAAATATATTTATAATATCACTCATAACACTGTAATGTCTTTGTAATGATATTCTACTTAAACAATTTCTATAATGTGATTGTGCTATTTGATATGCTACTATATCAGGTACTACATAATTAACTAAATATTTTTCAAAATCTTTTTGATATTGGTCGTATCTCTTATCAAATTCTTTATCTATTGTTTCTATACTACTCATTTTATCATCTTCTCCTTATAATAATTATATAGTTAAATAAAATAAGGAGCAATGCTTTGATATAAATAAAAATAACTATCATTAAAATAGTTATTATTCTTCAAATAAATTTTTAGGTGGATTTTTAATAGGTTTTTCTAGGAAGAAAGCATATAATGGAATATTTAATGCTTTTGCTATTTTATTTAATAAAACTATACTAATTGTTTGCATAGTATTCTCTGACTCTAGGTTTGCTATCATTGAAGCACTAGACTCTGCTAATTCTGCTAACCTTTCTTGTGTAATTCTACCATATTCATCAGTATCTTTACTAGAACAATTATGGTTAATTCTATAAAATTTGATATTTCTACCTATCATTTTTAATATTTGTTTTTCTTCATCAGTTTGTTTAATTCTCATAATTTCACGTCCTCTTTAATTTACTGAACTAACTTCTATTTAATTATGAACTATTATCACTAATATTAGTATTGATTATTTACTGATAAAATATCAGTAAAATCATTGACAGATGAATTATAAAATGTTAAAATTATATTGTCGGTAGAAGAAGTGCTAAAATCCGACATTGTAGTAATTTGCTGATTTGCAGTAATGAAGTATTTTAGTAGTATCTATTGTAGTATTGAAGTAATTTGTAGTAAAAATCAGCAAAAGCAGTATCGGAACACAGCAGTTTGGTGTTCCTTTTTTATTTGTAAAGAAGTTGGTTGTAGTATGAAAAAAAAGAAAAAAGAAAATTTAGATATTAATTCTAGTAAAACTACCAATAAAAAAGTTGGTAAAAAACATATATTTAGAAAAATACTATTGGTTATATTAATTATTGCTCTACTACTATTTATTATATCTATGATTAATAATTTTATAACTAATATAAAAATAAATAAATTTAGAGATAATATTAGTAGTATTGAAAAAGAAAAAATAAATTATGTATTTATAGAGATTAACCCATCATTAGTGTTAACTATGAAAGATGGCAAAGTCAGTGATGTTGCTTGTCTAAATGATGACTGTATTGAGATTTATGATGAGATAGATGTTAAAGGTAAATCTATTGATGAAAGTATTGATAATTTATATAACCTATCTAAAGAAAAAGGTTATGATATATCTAATGGTGTTAAAGTAAAAACTACTGATGAAATTGAAGTTAAGAAAAAAGATTATATTTCTATTGAGTATATAGATAATGATACTAAAAACGAGTTGTTATCTAATATTAAAAATAATGAAGAGATAAAAAATAACAATGATAATTATTATGCTAATCTTTGGGAAGAATTAAAAAAAGATGAAGATTATGGTGTTGTTTATGAGTGCAATATGAATAATAAAGAATTAGAGTGTTATATAAAGAAAGATTTTGTTATTCATAATCATGATAGCAATGAGACAAATATTATAGATGAAATAATAAATATATGGGCTTCGGATATAACACCTAATTTAAAGAGAATTGAACGAGTATTAAAAAAATTTAATATAGATGTTAAAAGAGATGAAGAATTGTATTTTATTAATCACCCAATTGGGGTAATTACTATTAATGGTGTTTCATATTCAAATGCAATAATTGAGAAAACACCTGAAAAATTTGAATATACTGGTAAAATAAAATGTGATTATTATATTTTTAATTTAGTTGATATAAATTTATTAAATCCTAATAACCTAAAACCAAGAATTGAATTAGAAGATGAAGATATAGATTATAATATTAATCCTATTATTGAAAATAGTGATGATTATTTTGAATGTAGTAGTAAGTATTGTAAAAAATATACATATAAAACTACAAGAACATATACTTGTGATTACTCTGATGGCAAATATATGTGGCAAGAAAAACATGAAGATGGTACTGAATATGCAATATGTAATGCTAATAAAAGTAATTGTAAAAAAGTATCTTTAGAATATTATAATAATTTTGATTTAACTTATGGGTATTTATATGATTTACCCGAATGTGAAAAAATTTATGGATTAGACTGTGAAGATGGATGTTATATTAATAATTCTAAAACCAATTATTGTAGAACATACGAAAATGGTAATTGGAGCATACTTTTCCCAATTCAATAATTTTATATAAAACAACAATGCTATTATTTGTTGTTTTTAATTTGCTCTATTTTACTCTCTATTATATAATGCCAGTCGGTGTATTACTTATGAGAAAAAAGAAATTAAAATTGAATAAAACAGGTAAATTAGTATATAAATTAATAATATCTAATGTTGTGTTATTAATTAGTTTAGTTATAATGATTATTTTATATATAATTAAATGATCTAAAAATAGATATGGAGAAATAGATATGGGTATAAATGAGAAAATAGTTTTAAATATTTTAGAA
>CALVKL010000031.1 GCA_944332695.1 uncultured Bacilli bacterium | reverse complement strand
ATTTTTATTTGTTTTTTAGCAACATAAAAAAGTCTTAATTATAAAGACTTTTTATTTTTAAATGGTGTCCCAGAAGGGATTCGAACCCCTGACCGCTGCCTTAGAAGGGCATTGCTCTATCCAACTGAGCTACTGAGACAAATCAGTTAAACAACATCAATTATACAACATATTAACTTAATATTCAAGTGTTTTTATTTATTTTTTTCTAATTATTTGGTATACTTACTTAAAGAAAGGTGATTTTTTTGAAAAAAGTACGAAAAGCAGTTATTCCTGTTGGGGGAATAGGAACAAGATTTTTACCAGTGACTAAATCTGTTCCAAAAGAAATGTTACCAATTATCGATAAACCGACATTACAATATATCGTTGAAGAATGTGTTGCTAGTGGCATTGAAGAAATATTATTTATTACTAGTCCTTATAAAAGAAATATTGAAGATTATTTTGATCAAAGTTTTGAACTAGAAACAAGATTAAAAGAAAAAAACAAACTAAAAGAATTAGAAATGGTCCAAAATATTTCTAAAATGTGCAGAGCTTATTATATTAGACAAGGTGAACCATTAGGTAGCGGTCATGCAATTAAATTAGCTAGAAGTTTTGTAGGTGATGAACCTTTTGCTGTATTATATGGTGATGACTTAATAAAATCTCAAACACCAGTTTTAAAGCAATTAATTGATGTTTATCAACAATACGATTGCAACGTTATTGGTGTTCAAGAAGTAGATAGAAATTTAGTATATAAATATGGAATTATCGAATTTGAACAAGGGGACAAGATTAAGAGAATTATCGAAAAACCAAGTGTTGAAGAAGCACCTAGTAATTTTGCTGGTTTAGGAAGATATATTGTCAAGCCAGAAATATTTGACGAGTTGGAAAAATTGTCAAGGGGAAAAGGAAATGAATATCAATTTACTGACGGTATGTTAAGTTTAATGAATAAACAAGATTTTTATGCTTGCAAATTCAAAGGAACATATTATGATATTGGTAATCAACTGGGATATTTGAAAGCTAATATTTCATATGCGTTGGAACGTGATGATATCAAAGAAGAACTAAAAAAATTTTTAAAAGAGATCATATGATCTCCTTTTTTATTATATTAATAAATTCATCAATTGAAACTGTGACAGTTTCTTCATTACCTTGTTTTCTATAACTAATTGTATTATTATCTACTTCTTTTTGTCCTAAAATTAAAGTGTATGGATATTTTTTAATTACACTTTCTCGCATTCTATACCCTACTTTTTCTTCACGATTGTCTAAATTAGCACGAAAATTATTTTCCAATAATTTAGAATAAATTTTTTTAGCATAATCCAAATGAAATTCATTATTAACTGGAATAACATTTATTTGAATTGGCGCTAACCAAGTTGGGAATGCCCCTTTAGTTTCTTCAATTATAAAAGCTGTAAACCGATCAAATGTTCCAAAAATAGCGCGATGAATAACAACCGGAACTTGTTTGTCTCCATTATTATCGATATAACTTAATTCAAATCTTCGTGGTAATAAAAAATCTAATTGACAAGTTGATAAAGTCACTTCAGGACCAACAGCTGGTTTTACTTCAACATCTAATTTGGGTCCATAAAAAGCCGCTTCACCAATCGCTTCAAAATACGGAATTTTTAATTCATCTAAAACCTCTCTTAATTTATTTTCGGCATTATTCCACATTTCATCATCATCAAAATACTTTTCTTTATCTTCTTTATCTCTTAAAGACAATCTAAATTTATAATTTTTGATACCAAAATCTTTATAAACTTCTAAAATTAAAGTAACAACTTGTTTAAATTCATCTTTTATTTGTTCTGGGGTAACAAATAAATGCGCATCGTTTTGGCACATGCATCTTACTCTTTCTAATCCTTTGACTGCTCCTGATGCTTCATATCGGAAATCTGTCGCAAATTCACCTATTCTAATTGGTAAATCTCGATAAGAATGTAATTTGTTTTTATATATTAACATATGATGAGGGCAATTCATTGGTCGTAAAACAAATTCTTCTTCATCTATTTTCATCATTGGAAACATATTTTCTTTATAATGATCCCAATGACCACTTGTTTTATATAAATCAACCGTCCCAACACAAGGAGTATAAACATGACTATAACCAAGTTTATTTTCTTTTTTATATATATAATTTTCTAATTGTTTTCTGATAATCGCTCCATTAGGTAGCCATAAAGGCATACCAGCACCAACTAAATCATGATTCATATATATTTCTTGTTCTTTACCTATTTTTCTATGATCTCTTAATTTTGCTTCCTCTAAATAATTTAAATGTTCTTTTAAATCTTCTTCATTTTCAAAACAAACACCATAAATTCTTTGCAACATTTTATTTTTAGAATCCCCTTTAAAATAAGCGCCACTTACTTTAAGCAATTTAAAATGTTTTAATAATTTAACAGAATCGACATGAGGGCCACGACAAAGATCGATAAAATCTCCTTGAGTATAACATGAGATAACAGTAGCGTTATCCATGTTATTAATTAAATCTATTTTATATGGATCATTTTTAAATCTTTCTAAAGCTTCTTCTTTTGTTAATTCTTCACGATAAATACGTTTCCCATCTTTAGCAATTTTTTTCATTTCTTTTTCGATTTTTTCTAAATCTGTGTCTTTTATAACATCAGCACCTAAGTCAATATCATAATAAAATCCTTCCTCTATTACTGGTCCTACCCAAAATAATGCTTTAGGATATAAATGCTTAACTGCTTGCGCTAAAAGATGTGCACAACTATGATTAATAATATTTAAATTACTATCCTCTTTAATATTTTTTAACATAACTTTCCCCTCCTAATTCAGACACTTTTGATCCTTTTTTTATTTCTTCTAGCATTCCAATAGTACTTTCTATCTGTCCTTTTTCGTACAAAAGGACTTGCATTTTACTCCATAATTTTATTAATTCGGATAATTGGTTAATTCTTTCTTTTTTTAATGCATTAATTTGTTCATCAATACTTCCCATTTTTTCCAATCTTTTTAATTCTTTTGGATTAATGTATGGAGCTACATTACCAAAGCTATCGCGAACTAATAAAATCTTATTAGATAAAATTAATTCCATATTACTAGAAGCATATTCATAAGATATCGCTATAACGTAAGGATTATTAAAAAATTTTAACTGTTTATGACTTAATTTATGACAACTTGTATAAACTCCGTCATTCAAATATTGAATTATAAAATCTTCAATTTTAATTGTGTCTTTAATTTTGTCAAATCGACTTAAATTTTTTTTACTCATATACTACCACTACTACTACTAAAATACAAAAACACTCCTAAATAAAGGAGTGTTTAAAACACGGTACCATCCTAATTGGAACTTAATTAAAATAACGGTTTTACCCGGAAATCTCTTTCGAGTTCTACTCCTAGGTAGTAACTTTTAAAACTTATTACTGGTCTTTCACTGTCACCAATTCGCTTAAAATAGTTTTTTAAAAGTCGTGTCCTAATCAATGTATTTAACTATATTTTAACATTTTTCTTTTATTTGTCAATATGTTTTAATATTTAAATTATATAAATTATTAATTGAACTTTCTTTATCTTTAGGTACAGTAATAGTATTCTTATCGCCATCAGATATATAACGATTGTTTTCTAATATTTCAAAGTTCATTTCAATATCAAATTCTTTACCATTATTATCATAAGCGCGAATTCTTTTTAAAAATGTTCTATCAAAATTTATATTAAATGGCGAATAATCCGCTTCCCAACCAACTCTCAAAGTTGCTATTGTGTTATATTCTTTATAGTTATAAATACCATTTAAAATTGCATTAAAATTTTCATGTTCTTTATTGTAAGGTGACCCAAAAGGAAGTGCCACAATACTAACGTATCTGCCAGGTATGTATTTATCTAATAAGTTATACATACTACCTACTTCTTGAACTGATTTATCTTTAGAAACAGTTGTAAAATCAACATGTGAATAAGTATGATTACCGATATCATATCCATTATCAATTAACCAATTTAATATTTTTTCATTATATTTACTTTGATTGAATAATCCACCATTTATAAAAAATGTTGCAGTAACATTAAAATCAGGATATTTTTGTTTAAATTGTTCTAATACACCAATAGCACAATTAGGATCAATTATAATATCACCATTTTCATCTAAACCAGTTACTCTAAGATTATTAACTAAGCCATCATCAAAAGTTAAAACAATTGGACTATAACCTGCTTCAACATCAATTATGCCATTAACATAATCTTCTAATCTAATCATTCGATAACCACTATTATAATAAAATTCTAAATCTTTAATAAAAGCTTCTTTAGTTCGTTGATAACCATCAATATCAACATTACCACCTGTATATTTATTATCAACTATATCATGTATTCCATGATACATCATAATAGGTACATTCCCTAATTCATTAACTTTTAATTTTTCATAATTAATACCTTTAGAAACATAAACTATTAAAGTATCATTTTCTTTTATTTCATCATTTTCTTCAATACTTTGTTTAAATATTTTATCTTTTTCAAATGAGTTATATTCTTCTTCAATAACTAAATTTAAATTATATTTGTTAGCAAATTCTTTTGCTTCTAAAATAGTTTTGTCTATTAAATCTATCATTAATGAATTACTTTCATTTTTAAAAATTAATAAATAAACAAAAGTAAAAATAACTAAAATAATAATGATTAAAGTAATTATTAATTTCTTCTTCATCTTACCACCTTTATATATTATACACCCAATCAATAATTTTATAAATACATAAAATGTATTAGGTGATTTATATGTTTCATAGATGGAGTCGAAATACATGGTGTTTATGCTTATTAGCTTTAATTATTATTTTTTGTTGGCAAGTTTTTATTACTTTTTTCATTATTACAAGATTTAATTTATTAATATTATTTATTTTATGGTTAATGATTTTATACGCTTTGTTCCGTATAATATGGTGAAATTAATTTTTCTGTTTTATATAGCAAATCCATTGTTTGACTAATTTCTTTCGTCATTAAATAATTGCTCTTATTGAATTCTAATTTAGGTGGTAAAGCAATTAAAATAAATAATAATTTTTTTTCATCTTTTTGCAATGGATAACTTTGTTCATACTGTTTAAAAACATCTTCAAAATTATATTCTAAGCCATGCCTTTTATATAAAATATATAAATCGAAAACTGGTATTCCTATTTTAGATTTATCCCAACTAATTAAATAACTTTGTTCATTTTTAAAAAAATGACTTAAATCTAAATTATTATGTAATACGACAACTCGTTGTTTTGTTTTTTCTTTAACTAAATCATACCAATTATCAATTTCATAATTACAAAAATTTAAAGCATTAAAAATTCGAGCTATATTTCTTGCTAAAATATATTCACTCGGACTCATATAAACATGAGTATCAATTAAAGTAATTAGGTCAGTATAATAACTATTCAAATATTCAATATTGTTTTTAATATCTTCGTAAATTTGTTTATAATCTTCAAAATCTATTTCTTTGTAATGCGTTGTCTTATTATGTAGTAAAGTAATTAAATTAATCAAATCTAACATTTTTTGTTCGTTAGGATAATTTACATCATCTACATACTCAGTAATTTCATATTCATCATCACCTTCATTTAGTAACTTTGGATAATAATTAAAACTTCTAGATCTTAAATAGTCGAAAATTTTTTTATTTTTTGGATTTTTTTTTATTACAAAACGCCCCATCTCTGTATCAATGATGGTTGCTTTACCATTTTTCATATAGCGATGGGGTTTTAATTGATATTTTTTTAATATTTCATTAATTTCTTTCATGGACTGCTGGTATTATTAATTTATCGCCTATTTTAATTTCACTAGTATCGTTATATTGTTCCAACATTTCTTTTGTAATATTATATTTTAAAACTATACTTTCTAATGTGTCATTTTCTTTAACTATACAAACTTTATAAGTAGCATATGTTTCCGTACTATCATCAAAGTTATCAAATAAGCTTTTTACTTCTTCTGTTTCTAATCTAGTATCTTTTTTTTCTTTAGAATTATTATCTAAAATTTCTTCTTTTTTGGCAACAGGGACTATTTTTTCTTCTTCGTATTTAAAAGGTGGTAGTAATTGTTCTTCTACTAAATTATCTAATCCAATTTCGATGCTAACATTTAATAAATTATCATTAGTGATTTCATAATAAAAATCATCAATGGTTATTTTTAAATCATCTAAAATGTAATGTTTGTTCATTTCAATGTTAACAGGTATATTATATTTAAATTCTTCTGTATTGACACTAGTTTCATTTATTTTATAACTCCCACTTATTATTAAATTTCCTTTAATTGTTCTATCTTCTAAATCAAGTTGATGATCTAAAGCAATACTTGTTATTTCAGCAATATTAGTTTTAAAAGTTATATCTTTTTTTAACGGTACTGTTTTTTTCATTTTATCACTCCCATTAAATTATATGAAAAACAAGCTTAAATATACATAAAAAAATATTATAATTAAATATAATACTTTTTAAGATTGTTCATAATTTCTCATATAAATTAGCGACTTGTAATTTAATTAATTTTTGCTCTTTAGTCAAATGTTTATTATCAATATCTTTTTGATTATATGCCAGCACTTTTTTTATTCTATCAATAACTAGCTCATTTTGCAATATTTGTGGGCATACGCAAATAATACTATTTAAACTAATTAAAAAGAAAAGATTATCACCATTATTAATTAAAAAATCATCAAATGATTGATCAGTTGTATTGGAAATCAAAAGATTAAAAACAATAAAATCATATCCAATCGATTTTTTAACAAAATCATTATACATATTATATTTATAAAGCGGTATTCTTCTTTTTAATATAATGTTTGTCCTAAACATAAATTCAATTAACATTAAAAAAGGATAATAAATACTTTTTGATAAATTCAACTTAGAAAGTAAATTATTTAAAAAACTGTAATATAATTTTTTTTCTTCCATATTTTCATAGCTATGTTCAAACCTAATATAATTGATCAAATTATACAATTTATTTTTAACAGAATCAACATCACAAACACAATTATTGTTAACAGCATAGGACTCTACATATTCATCCAATACTTTTAAAAAGCTCTTACTAAAAATATAATGATCATAAGTGCCACCTAAAACACATTCATATATTGTATCATTATATAAATAACTCATTAAAAATCTATTAAAATAATAATCTCTAATTTTTTTATCATTCAACATTTTTTATCCTTTCATAAACCGTTTTGAAATCTTTAACTTTAATAAAGTTAATATTTTTTTTGACTTCATCAGGTAATTCAGCTAATTCTTTAAAATTATCGTCAGGAATTATTATTGTTTTAATACCATTCCTTAAAGCACCAATTGCTTTTTCTTTTAATCCACCAATTGCTAAAACATGTCCTCTTAAAGTTATTTCGCCAGTCAATGCTATCGTATTAGGAATTTTAATTTTGGTTAAAGCACTTAAAATAGCTAAAGTTAAAGCGACACCCGCACTAGGCCCATCTTTTTTTATTGCTCCTTCTGGGACATGAATGTGAATATCATTACTAAACATATTAAAATCAATATTATAGAAAGAATAATTAGATTTTAAATAACTTAATGCAATTGATGCACTTTCCTTCATAACTTCGCCAAGACTACCAGTTAAAATTAAATTACCTTTACCCTTAAAATAATTAACTTCAATTGGTAAAGTATCGCCACCATATGTCGTATAAGCTAATCCATTAACAACTCCTACTTGCGATTTGTCTTTATAATTAAACTTATATTTTTCTTTTCCTAAATATTTTTCTAAAACTTGACTTGTAACATTAATTTTGTTTATTTTAAGATTATTTACTACTATTTGTGTAACAATTTTTCTAACAATTTTATCAAGTTGGCGCTTTAATTCTCGAACCCCTGCTTCTTTAGTATAATTTCTAATTATTTTTAAAATAACATCATTACTAATATTAATAAAGTTACTATTTAAACCATTTTCTTCGATAATTTTTGGTAATAAATGCTTACTAGCAATATCTAACTTTTCAAACTCGGTATATCCTGAAATGTCAATTATTTCCAACCTATCTTTTAGTGGCTCTGGAATATTTTCAATGTAATTTGCTGTTAATATAAATAAAACATGTGATAAATCAAAATCTTCTTCAATATAATTATCGCTAAAATATTTATTTTGTTCAGAATCTAATACACATAATAAACTACTAGCAGGATCACTTTTATAATCATAGCTCATCTTATCAATTTCATCTATTAAAAATAGTGGATTGCTACTCTTAGCTTTTTTTAATGAACTAATAATTCTACCAGGGCTTGCTCCAATATAAGTTTTTCTATGGCCTAAGATTTCGGATTCATCTTTAATACCATTAACAGAAATTTTTACAAAATTTTTATTTAATGCTTTAGCTATACTAAAAGCTAAACTAGTCTTACCAACTCCTGGTGGTCCTACCAAACAAATAATGGGACTATTATTATTCTTACTCATTTGTTTAACAGCTAAATACTCAATAATTCTTTGCTTAACTTCTTCCAATCCATAATGCGATTCATCTAAATTTTGGCGAACATTTTTTAAATTTTTATTATCTTCAGTAAAGACATTCCATGGTAAATTTAATAACCATTCAATATAATCGCGAATAGTATTAGTTTCAGGAGATGAACTTAAACTATTTTCATATCGTTTAAGTTCATAATTTAGTCTTTGCTTTATTTTTTTAGGACAATCTATTTTATCTATTTTTTGTTTTAAATTTGCTATTTCAGCATCTTTATTAGAATATTCGCCCAATTCTTCTTTTAGTAATTTTATTTTTTCTTTTAATAAAAACTCTTTTTGCGTTTCATCCATTTCTTTCTTTATTTTCATATCTAAATTTCGTTCAATCTGAAACATTTCTTTTTCTAAATAAATATCTTTTAGTAACATTTCACTACGTTTAATAGTACTAATTTCATTTAAATATAATAATAATTTTTCTTTGTTTATTAAAGCGGGTACTACAATATCAGTAAGTTTAGATAGACTACTCTCTTTTTCAATGATTGTAATAATACTATTGCTAATATATGGAACATTTTTAATATAATTTTTAATTTCTTTAATTAATTTATTAATAATAATTGGTTCATTTTCTACTTTTTCAACATCCAATTCACTAACAATAGATTCTAATGGTTCTTCCATTTTATTTAAATTTAAGAACTCAATAATTTTAACTCTTCTTATACCCTTTATATCAATTCGTGTATTACCATTAGGTAAAACTATATTGTTCTCTATTTTAGATAATACACCTATTTTAGGAATATTATTACTATTATATTTACTAACCACTAATATATAATTATCATGAAATAACGTTGCCATATCAATAACATTATTGGCAATATTTTTCGAATCAAATTCCAATTTTAAAGTATTTTGCGGTAATAAAACAATACCGTTTAAAAGGATTACAGGTAAATTATATTTTTTCAAAAAAATCACTTCCTTTTAAATTTGTTTACTATTATAGCATATGGTTGATATTATTCGCAATAAAAATTTTTCTTAAATTTTAAAACATAATAAAAAGAATTATTAATCTAATTCTTCATTTAATAACTCTTTAATATTAACTATATCTAAATCCTTTGAATTAATATATTCAATAATTAAAGGCAATTGAGAAATTGTTTTGTTGTTGATATCTAATTTTATAATACTACCATTATTTAGATTTTGTTTAATTTCAATCAAAGGATTATCTTTAGTTATAATACTAGGTATAATTGTGTAGCTTTTATTATTTTGACAAATATTTAATAATTCTTCATTTTCCATTTCGGTATAACAATAAGTTTGATTTTGATTACCTATTTTTGTTACAATTGTGTTCATCCAACTAACACCAGTGACATTATATTGATAATTATATCCTAAATTACCAATTATAAAATTATTTTCAATTAACTCAATAATTTTTTCATTATTATTTTCAAACCAATTACCATCAGTAAAAAACACTGCACTCACACCATATTCGTCTAATATATTAACTATACTATCAATATTAGTATTCGATTCAACTATAAATAATAAACTAACTTCTTTTTTTTCTTTATTACCACTTATTATATATTTATCATACTTTTTATTTACACTTATTTTTGGTTTAATTACTTTATATACCAATAAATTGCTATTAAAACTATTTATTTTTTTCATTTTTTTATAACTTTTATTAATATCTATTTCACAGCCATTAATTCCAGGAATGATTGTATTATTATTAATAATAGCATTAATTGGTTCAATTTTATATTGATGAGAAATTTGCTTTATTTCGTTTAAAATGTCATCATTCTCTTTAATAACATTAGTTATTTTTTCAGTATAAAAAAAACTGAAAAAAACTAAACTAATTAAACCAATTGTTTCAAAAAGTTTTTTCAATCTTTATCACCCAATAAAATATATGTCTTTTTCACCTTTTTTAGTATATTTCATAAACTAAATTGAAAGACTCTTATAATAAAAATTAGATAAGTCAACTTATACAAAATTTGATAAAATTAATCTAGGAGGATGATGTTATGAGAGTTAATGAGAAAATCGA
>CALVKL010000030.1 GCA_944332695.1 uncultured Bacilli bacterium | reverse complement strand
TACCAGTAACATAGTTTTCACCATTTAATGTAGCTGTGAAACTAGCATCATCAGTAATTGTTAAACTTACTGGTCCTTTTGTATATTCGCCATTATTAATACCACTTACACTAGGTGGAGTAGTATCATTTAATTTAGCTAACACAGTATTGTAGCGATTAGTTAAATTAGTAATTTTATCAGCATTAGTTTCCACATTAGCTAAATTTTCTACTAAGTTATCTAAAGTAGTTGTTGTTGTATTAGTTTCCTTATCATTTCTAACAACATCTAATTCATCTTTATTAGTAGTACCATTTGTTTTATTTTCTAATTGTGTTAATAATGTTTCAAAATCAATAATATTTTGAACAGTTTCAATACGATCTTGCAAATCACTAACATCTTCATTAGCATTTTCAATAACATCTTGAATAGCTTCATTAGCCGCAGTAACATCACCTTGTGCTAAAGATTGCTCAGCTTTTTCAACAGCTTGTTGCGCTAAGAATAAATAATCAGTAGTTTGCTCATCAGTATCGTCATCACCAACTACAGGTGTATCGTCTCCTTGTTGATCATCATCAGTTTGATCATCATCTTCATTACCTTGAGTCTCATCGTCATCTTGATCATCATCTTGATTACCACCTTGTTCTTCAGTTGGTGGATTATTACCATCTAGTTGATCATCATTAGTTCTAGGGTTGGCGAATGAAAAGACCATAGTGCCTAATAATAAGAAAACAACTACAATGATAACAATTTTTTTCTTATCCATATATTTCCCCTCCTATAATATGAATATTCAATTAGGCATAAAAATCACCTAAATGTACTTATATAATATCAAAAATATAGAAAAAATCAAGTATTTATACAAAAAAATTTAAAAATTAATTAAAAATATGCACTTAATATTTAAAATTGTACCAATAAATTTTAAATATTATAAAAAAAAGCATTTTTATTATTTGCTAAAAATTGCTTTATATACCTTTTTTAAATTTTCTTTTTTATCATGATTCATATTTATAAAATTTATATGCAATTGGTATCCACTATCCAATGAAAATAATAATTCAGATTTTCCTGGCTTAAAATTAATCGCTCCACTTGAAATTGAAGCGTAAGGGATAATGTGAATTTTTTTATAATATAAACCTGCTACATCACGATCAAACAAATACATTCTTTTAGTCGTGAAAACAACATAATCTTTACTATTTTTATAACCTAAAATAATTTCTTCATCATCATATGTGTATTCTAATGTATACCAAGGCAAATCCTTAGGATCTTTTTCCTCTTTAAAATCAAAATATTTTGTTAATTCTTTAAATTTAATATACGCCATAAACCCTCCTTAATTAATTATTTTGATATCCGTAATTGGCCATATCCGTAAAATCGCTTTACCAATAATATCACTTTTTTTAATTAAACCAATTTCTCTACTGTCTAAACTATTGGTACGATTATCACCTAAAACAAAATAATAACCATCAGGTATAGTATCATAGCCTAATTCTTTCAAATCAAAATCTTTGGTTATACTTTCTTTGTTTTCTTCAACATATTCCCCGTTAACATACAACTTATTATCTTTATAAGCAATATGTTCTCCTGGTAAGCCAATCACTCTTTTAATTAAATATTTTGTTTCATCATAATAAAAAGATACAACATCAAATCTTTCAACATCACCTATTTTATAACTAGCTTTAAATAACAAAATTAAGTCCTCATTATTCAAAGTGTTATTCATGCTAGAACCAACAACTTGTTGCATTCCAACAACCCACATATAGATAACAAAAACTACAATTACCAAAATTGCCATTTTAACAAAGTCTTTGGTGAATTCTTTTATATCTCTAAAATCCATATCCATCACTAGTTTTAGTATAACATAACCAAAATCAAAAGTAAATTTAAGATGTAAATCAATAGTAAAATTAAAAATGAGTTTGTTTCAACTCATTTTAAACTATTTAAATTTTTCTAAAGTTTCTAAAATAGGTGGAATCATTTGTTTCTTTCTTGAAACGATATCTTTTAAATAATATCCTTGCTCGATTTTATCTAAATTGTAACTTTCCATTAATATTTCGCTAGATTCATCACTAAATAAAATATAAGAACCATTTTTAATAATATCAGTTATAAACAATAAAACCATTTTATAACCATCATTTGCAATATTATTAAGTAAAGAAATATATTTGTTCTTATTATTTAAAATATAATCTATATCAGTAGTAAAAGTCTGACCAACGCCTATTTTGTAATTATTATAATTAAATTTTTTAAAATCAGTATAAATGATATCTTCTTCAGCAAGCCCTTCTAAAGATGAACCGGCTTTAAACATATCAATACCATATTGTTTATAGTCAATAGAAGCGATATTAGCTAAATCGTTAACTGCTTCAACGTCTAGTTTAGTTGTTGTTGGTGATTTTAAAATTAAAGTATCAGATAATATTCCTGATAGCATAACACCCGCAATATTACTAGGTATAACTATTTTATTTTCTTTAAATAGATTATAAATAATAGTATTAGTACTACCAACAGCCATATTACGAAAATTGATTGGTGAGGTTGTTGTTATAATACCTAATTTATGATGATCAACAACTTCAATAATAGTTGCTTCATCCAACCCATCGACACTTTGACCTTGTTCATTATGATCAACTAAAATAACTTGTTTAGGATGTTTTAAACTAGATAAAGTTATAGGAAATAATCCTAAACATTCACCATTTTTATTTAATACTGGGTAATTAGTATGTTTAGTTTTATTACTTATTTCCTTAAACTTAGAGTAATAATCAGTTTCATCAATACATACTGGAGAAGTAAAGCAAACATTATCAATATAATTACTTAAACTAATCATTTTAGTTGTATAATAAGTATTATAATGAGTTTTAATAATATTAACTTTATTTTTTTTAGCTAATTCATAATTGTTTTCTGATAATTCACCATTACCAACTAATATAATCATCTTTACTTTAGACTCAATAACGTATTCTAAAATATTATTACGATCGCCAATAATTAAAATATCATTATTAGTAACTTTAATGTTTTGAATAAATGTAGTGCTTCTAAAAGCTCCCGCCATAATATTTCCTTCAATTTCTTCATCAAAACGAAGCACTTCAATACCATCTAATATTTCCAATAAATTACTATAAGATGTTCTTAATTTATTAAAGTCACCTTGAATTAATTCACGGGCTAATTCTTTTAAAGTGACAAGACCATATATTTTCTTATTATCATCAACAATAGGTAATCCCGTTATATCATGCTCATTCATATAATTAAATGCTTTAATTATTGATTGTTTTTTATTTAAATAACAATTTTTTTTGTATTCAATATCTTTTATTTGTAATTTAACATCATTTAAATATTTGGGTTGTTTTATGTCAAAATATTTTAAAACAAATTTAGTTTCTTTATTTATTTCGCCTAATGTTCGTGGCTCACATTTTAAACCTAATTTGTTTTTTAAATAAGCTAAGCTAATACTAGCACATACTGAATCAGTATCTGGTTTTTGATGACCAAAAACATATGTAACTTTCATAATAACTTCACCTAAATATTATTCAATAAATATAATATAAATACTAAAAATATAATACTTAAAACAACACCATTAATTCGTTCATGTTTATTACTTTTATATTTCAAACCACATATCATAGATATGAAAATACCACCAATTAGCCCACCAATATGACAAGCATTATCAATGCCAGTTGTTAAAAATCCTAAAGCTAAATTTAAAAGAATAACTGGTATAATTTGACTATATAATGTATTACCTAAAAACAATCGATAATGATATCCAAAATAAAGCATTGAACCTAAAAGGCCAAAAATAGCTCCACTAGCACCAGCACTAATACTATTACTAAAACAAATTGATAATAAACTACCAAAAACAGCACTTCCTAAATAAATAAATAGATATTTTATTTTCCCAAAAAAATTTTCAATTTGTGAACCAATAACAAATAAAGAATACATATTGACAAATAAATGTAATAAACCAATATGAACAAAAGATGAAGTTAATAAACGATAGTATTGATGAAATTGTAAAACTAAAGTTCTGTTATTAGCTCCAAATCGTAGTAAAGTTAAATTATCCTCACTACCATTACCAAATAAATACATAGCTAAAAAAACTAATACATTTATCAAAATAAGCGCATAAGTAACACTAGGTTTTTTAGGTTTAAACACAGCTTCTGCTTCAAGTGCATCTTTTTCCGTTTTTTTGTTGATTTCACTTGTTAATTTAACAAATAAGCTTAATCCTTCCTCTTTATAATTTAAAGTCTTTTTGATATCAGGGAAAACTTCCAAAACTTGATTATTTTTAACTACATCATCAATATTTTTAACATTTACACATGTAATATAATCAAAATTAGCTTGTTTATTTATATGAACATTTTCACCTAAGTTAACGAATATACTCAAAGTAGGAACTTTAAAAGATAAAGTCTTTTTTTTGATAGATTTCATAATTTGTTGAGTTCTAAAAATATCAAAATTTAATTGTTCATCATTATGAATATAATTCGAAACAATTCTAATTATTTTATATTCACTATCTAGATTTTCTAACCAAATTTCATTTTGTGCGCCTTTTAAAACAACGGGATTATAGTTCTTATCAGTAATAAAATAATGTAATAACTTCATAATTATTTCTTCATTTTCTTTTGAAATTGTATAATTCATAATTCCTCCTTGAATTTATTTAATATATTTTCAAAACATTCAGGCAACTCACAACTAAATTCTAAATACTCATGAGTAGTAGGATGAACGAATCCTAATTCCTTAGCGTGCAAACATTGACCTGTGTTATCAATTAATTTTCTTCTTCCATAGACTGGATCATTAACAACAGGATAACCTATGTAATTCATATGAACTCTTATTTGATGAGTTCTTCCTGTTTCTAGTTTTAATTCGATTAAAGTAGCTTTTTGATATCTTTCTAATACTTTAAAATGAGTGATTGCTTCTTTCCCGCTACTGATAACAGCCATTTTTTTTCGATCTTTAGGATCTCGACCGATTGGAGCATCAATAGTGCCACTATCATTTTTAATATCCCCCCACACTAAAGCAATATATTTTCTGTGAACGGTTTTTTCATTTAACTGTTTAGCTAAAATATCATGAGCTTTATCGTTTTTCGCCACCATTAATAATCCTGTGGTATAAGCATCAATACGATGAACAATTCCTGGTCTAAATTCACCATTTTTACTACTTAAATTTTTAGAATGATATAACAAGCCATTAACTAAAGTATTGTTTAAATTACCAATAGCGGGATGAACAACTACTCCATTTTCTTTATTAACAACAATTACATCATCATCTTCATAAACAATATTTAAATTCATTTTTTCAGGAATTGCTTTAATTTCTTCTTCATATTCGGTAATGGTTATTTTGTCGTTTTGTTTAACTAAATAACTGCTTTTAACTAGTTTATCATTAACCAAAACATTATTTTTAATTATTTTGCTTGCTTTACTGCGACTTATATCCAATTTTTTAGATAAATAAGTATCGATTCTTTCATCATTTATCTCGACTATTAACTCTTGCATCTTTATCACCCATTATTAGTAAAAGTATAACTGCAATTACAATAAAACTATCAGCTATGTTGAAAATTGCAAAATCAAATATATTTACATCAATAAAATCAATAACATAACCATATAAAATTCGATCAATTAAATTACCGATTATTCCACCTATCAGCATGGAAAAAACAATTATTTCACTTTTTTTTAACTGTTTATCTTTGATGAAAAATATAAAAATTATATTTAAAACAATTATTGCTGTCAAAATAAAAAACCAACGTTGCCCTTCTAAAATACTAAAAGCTGCTCCAACATTATGAACATAAGTAATATTTAAAAAATTAGGTATAATTTCAATACTTTCATTTAAATTCATACATATATTTATTAACCCTTTAGATAATTGATCAATAAAAATAAAAATAATTGTATAAATAAATAATTTTTTATACATAAAGTTCACCGAATATAATTATACTATATTTTAAAAGAAAAATCTAGTTATCTAGATTTTCTATGAAATAATTATTGTTGTAAACCAAAAAAACAAAAATAATATAAATTCCAATATTTAATTAAATAAAATATAATCTTTATTTTTTAAACTATTTTTGTTTTAAATACTCATTGTTAGAAAGTTAAGAATATTACTAATATTCAAATGAGTAAAATAAATAATTAAAGCCGCTATACTTAAAAACGGTCCATAAGGAATTTCATGCTTTTTATTTGTTTTTAAAATAAACACTGATACTGGCAAAGCAATAAAAGCTGACAAGAATATCGTAATTATTGACATTTCCCAACCAATCATCAAACCAAACACAGCCATTAGCTTTACATCACCGCCACCCATAGCTTCACGTTTAAACATAAAATCAGCAATTATTTTGATTAAAAACATAATTACAAAAGCAATCAAGGCCGAAACGACATGATCTAATAGATAATTAAATCCATAAATAAAATACATTTCGGCCATTAGTAATAAGCTAAAGATAATTAAAACACTATCCTCAATTATCATATAATAATAATCACTTAAAATAACAATAATTAGTAAAGATGTAAAAGTTAAAGCAATTATTAATTCTAAGGAAACTCCGAATGATAAATAACAAATCACAAACAGTAATCCACATAATGCTTCCGATATTGGATAAAATATGGATATTTTCTGTTTACACTTAGTACATTTGCCTTTTTGAAATAAATAAGAAAAAATGGGAATTAATTCCCAAAAGTTTAACCGATGGTTACAATTAGGACAATGACTAGCAGGATATATTATTGACTCACCTTTAGGCAAACGATAAGCTACAACATTATAGAAAGAGCCTAAAATGGTCCCTAAAACAAATAATCCTAATATTATACTTAATTGCATATTTTCCCCCTTACATTTGAATTGAGCTATAAAGACTAAACATTGGTATAATAATGGCCAAAACAATGCCACCAACGACAACTGTTAAAAACAAAATCATTATTGGTTCAACAAACGTCTTAATTCTAGTGACCGCATTACGATGTAATTCTTGATAATAATCCGATATTTTAGACATCATTTCTGCTAATTGACCTGTTCTTTCGCCAGTAGTTATCATTTCATAAGCGGGAACAGGAAAAGCCCAATGATCTTTAAATGCTAATGAAATTCTTTCCCCTTTAGCTAAATTAGTAATTGTATCTAATATCAGCATTTTATATATTTCATTATTAGTTATTTTATTTAATATTTCCATACTATCAGTTATAAAAACATTATGAGATAATAGTGAAGCAAAAGTTTTTGTAAACATAGTTACTTCATTATATATGATAACATTTCCAAAAACTGGCATATGCATTACTAACCATTGAACAAAAGTTTTAAATGCTTTTATGTTTTTATATAAATATACAAATACTAATATAACTAAGAGCACACCAATAATTAAATATAAATAATTATTTTGTAAAAAATCACTTAAATTCATTACGAATATAGTAATTGCAGGAATAGGTGCTCCATCAATTCCTTCGTATACTTCAACGAATTGAGGCACAACATATACCATAATAAAGATAACCGCTGCAATTGCAAAAATAAATATAATTGTAGGATAAGTCATAGCAGTAATCATTTGACGTTTAGTTTTATCAGTTTCAGTAAAATAATCGGACATGTTATCTAAAACTTCTGGTAATTCACCTGTCATTTCAGATGTTTTTACCATATTAATCAATAAACGAGGAAATGCTTCTCCTTGTTTATCCATCGCAGTTGAAAAACTATCACCTGTCGACAAATCATATATCATTGTTCGAAAAATTCGTAAATAAGTTTTATTTTTAAATTGATGCGATAAAATCTTTAACGCTTCAACTAAAGTAATACCTGCTTTAATATAAGTTGAAAGTTGTGTACAAAAAAATATTAAATCTTTTGTCTTAATCTTTGACTTATTTGTTTGATTAGGATTACCATATATTCGTTGAATCCACTTGTTTGTTTCAATACTATAAACTTCATTTCCTTCGCTTAATAAAAACGAATGAACTTCAACCTTAGAATATGCAGGAAAATATCCTTTAATTATTTTACCGTTAGGATCTTTGGCAACATACTTATACATAATTTTTTGTTCGCTTTTTTCAGCATCGGCTCCCTCAAAATCAAGTAATAATGCTTCTCTATTAATATCTTTTTTATTTTTGGCATTTTTAACATAACGATTATTAGTAAACAGATTTTTAATTTTAGTTGGAATTTTACCAAGGGTTAAGAAAAATTCGTTTAAATATTCTTTAAAACCTTTTTTTTCTAATACAACATTCTCATTTATATAAATATCTTTTTTGTCCTTTTGCTTGTTTTCTTTTTGTTTTGCTTCTTCCTTTTCTTTGGCTTTTAACTCAGCTAACCTTTTTTTGTTTTCTTCTTTAATTTGTTTATTTCGTTCACGAGCTATATTTTTCTTATCTTGTTCTAACTGCTGCTTAGCAAGCATCCTTTCATTTAATTCTTTTAATTTTATAAACAATATAATTAATATAACAAAAGGAGATAATATACCTAAAACAACGTATCTAATAAAGCGATATACAAATACCGATAAAACAATAAATCCAATGAAGATATATTTAATCAATCTATAAATCAAAAATGATAAATATAAAAAACCAAATAAAGTAAATTTAGTAAAATAATAAATAAAACTAATCACAATATCAATAAAGACAAATAATGTAATAAATAAACCGACATTAACATATTTAATTAATTTTATCGTGATGAGCAACAAAAAACGAACCATTCTATAAATGTATACAAATGGCAACAAATATAAAGGTTTGTTCAAAGTATATCACCACACATTCCCTATCGTTATTCTTTCTACACTATAATGATTATATCATATTTTTTAAAAATGTAAAACTTTTTTATTAAATTCATATAATATTTTGAAAGGAGGATAACCGTGAACTATTATCCTTACTATAATGGTATACCGTTTAATTTTTATACGCCTATTAATAATGGTGGGCATAGGTCTTTATTTAGTGGAATTAAATGGAGTTCTATTTTAAATGGTACACAAAAAACTTTAGGGATTGTAAACCAAGCAATTCCTATTATTAAACAAGCTGGTTCAGTGATTAATAACGCTAAAACAATGTTTAAAGTGATGAACGAATTTAAAAAAGTTGATGTTCCAATTCAAAATAATGTAACTAATACTTCTACTTCTGAAAAAGTAAAAGAAAACTTACCGAAAACCCAAATGAATGGGCCAACTTTCTTTCAATAAAAAAGCCACTAATTGTGGTTTTTACTATCTGCTTTTTTTCTTAATTCCGTATTTAAGATTTTTTTTCTCAAGCGATAACTTAATGGTGTGATTTCAACTAATTCATCATTATTAATATAATCTAAACAAACTTCTAAACTTAATAATCTTGGCCTTTTTAAAACAACGGTATGATCACTACCACTAGCTCTAGTATTAGTCAATTTTTTTCCTTTTACAACGTTAACCGCTAAATCATTATCATGATTATTTTCTCCAACAATCATACCTTCATATACTTCAGCACCTGGTTCAATAAACATTACGCCTCTATCTTCTAATTGTCCTAAAGCATAAGCTGTTGCTTTACCGTTTTCCATTGAAACTAAAACACCTTGTTTTCTTTGTCCAACTTTAGATCCGGCTAATTTACGATATTCTTTGAAAGTATGATTAATGATGCCATATCCTTTAGTCATCGTCATAAATTCAGTCATAAAACCGATTAGTCCTCTTGAAGGAACTATATAACTTAATCTTACTTGATTATCATGATTAGACATATTAACCATTTCTCCTTCGCGATTGCCTATGGCTTCAATAACAAAGCCAACATATTCTTCAGGCACTTCAATTAATACATCTTCAAATGGTTCACACATAATTCCATCTATTTCTTTCATTATTACTTGTGGTTTAGAAACTTGTAATTCAAATCCCTCGCGACGCATGTTTTCGATTAAAATTGACAAATGTAATTCACCACGTCCTGAAACAATAAAAGATTCATTATCGTTTGGTTCAACTTTTAAAGATACATCTTTTTCAGTCTCTTTGTATAATCTTTCTTCTATTTTACGCGCTGTTAATATTTTTCCTTCTTTACCACAAAAAGGACTAGTATTAACGCCAAAAGTCATTTGTAGAGTTGGTTCATCAATTCTTAATAAAGGTAGAGATTCTTCTTTATTTACTGTACATATGGTTTCCCCCACTTCAATATCAGGCAAACCTGAAATAGCTACTATTTCACCAGCTTTAGCTTCATTTACTTCGATGCGCTTAAGGCCTAGATAGCCAAACATCTTCTGAATTCTAAATTGCTTTACTGTTCCATCTCTTCTTACGCATGAAACCGTTTCACCAACTTTTGCTTGACCTCTTTTAACTCTACCGATACCGATTCTACCAACAAAATCATTATAATCTAATAAAGCAGGTTGAAATTGAAAACCACCATCTAAAGTGGCGTTAGGTGCGGGAATATAGTTTACAATTGCTTCTAAAATTGGTTGCATAGTTTTTTCTTGTTTTTCTATTTCAGGATAAATACTAGAAGTTCCGGCTAAAGCGGAAGCATATATTACAGGGAAATCCAATTGATCAATATCAGCGCCTAATTCAATGAATAAATCTAACACTTCATCGACAACTTGTTTAGGACGAGCTGATGGTTTATCAATTTTATTTACAACAACAATAGGTGTTACTCCTGCTTCTAAAGCTTTTTTTAAAACAAATCGCGTTTGAGGCATTGTTCCTTCATAAGCATCAACGACTAATAAAACACCATCAACCATATTCATAATTCGTTCTACTTCACCACCAAAGTCAGCATGACCTGGAGTATCTAAAATATTAATTCGATAACCATCATAATTAATTGCTGTTGTTTTAGCTAAAATAGTTATTCCACGTTCTTTTTCTAAATCATTAGAATCCATTGATAAATCAGCAACATTTTCATTTTCTCTGAATGTTCCAGACTCTTGTAATAATTTGTCAACCAATGTTGTTTTACCATGATCAACATGGGCAATAATCGCAACATTTCTTATCTTTTCCATAAATCCACTTCCAATCAACTGTGTAATTATAGCATCTTTCTAAAAAAAAGTAAAGTTTATATGTTATTGTATTTTAAATAAATAAAAATAAAACAAGTTTTTAAATAAATATATGAAAAAAAGGGTAGAATTCC
>CALVKL010000029.1 GCA_944332695.1 uncultured Bacilli bacterium | reverse complement strand
AACTAATTAAAAAATCAAAATATAATAAAAATTTATAAAGTTTTGTATAGGAAATACTTGACTTTATTATGAGAGGAATGATAAAAGAACTATGTTATGTATCAAATCAAGTTTTATCTCATAGATTAGATTAGGACTATCATAGTTCTTTTTTACTTTAAGGGGGTAAAAAATGAAGAATAAAAAGGAAAAGAAAAAAACAAATTTTAATTATAGTGAAGAATTTATAACATCAACACCTAATCCTACGGAACAAGAGTTAAAAACTATTTTTAATAAGAAGTATTTTAACTATATAAAAAGAAATGAAAAACGTATGCTTGGGGGCTGTAATTTTGGATAAAGTGCGTTATAATTTTTTTGAGCTTGGATTTATGATTAAAAATAAGGAGATGTTATTTTTATGAGTAAATTACAAAGTATAAAAAATAGTGTTATTAAAACATTAGTAAGGGTGGTGTTATATTTAAGATTATCAGATGAAGATCGTGATAAATTAACAAAAGAACAAATATCTAAAAGTATTAAAAATCAAGAATTAATGTTAAGGGAATATGCTGAAAATGAAGGCTGGCAAATTGTTGGTGTTTATAATGATGAAGATTGGTCTGGTGCTGATAGTACACGTCCAAACTTTAATAAAATGATTGATGAGTGCAAAGCTGGAAATGTTGATATAGTTTTATGTAAAACACAAGCTAGATTCGCAAGAGATTCTGAACTTATAGAAAAATACATACATAACTTATTTCACGAGTGGAATGTTAGATTTCTTACAACAGTTGATAGAATTGACAACACTAAAAGAGAAACTAAAAAAACAAGTCAAATATTAGGATTAACTGATGAATGGTATTTAGAAGATACTTCACTTAATATTCGTGAAACATTTAAGTCAAAAAGAAAAGCTGGCGAGTGCACGTCAAGTTTTTCAAAATATGGATACATTAAAGATCCAGAAAATAATAATCACTTAATACCTGATCCGGTAGCTGCAGAAGTTGTAAAAAGAATTTTTGATGATTATTACAAAGGCGACGGTTTAGAAAAGATTGCAAATAACTTAAACAAAGAAAAAATACCTAGTCCGTTTGAGTATAAGAAAATGCACGGTAGCAAATTACAAATACCTTTACTAAAAGAATATTTAGATTATGACTATATAGAAAAAACAGGAACTTATATTGTTAGTATCAATCTTACAAATAATGAAACACAGATATTAAATAATCTTATTAGTTTTAACTACTTAACTACTGATAAAAAAGTATTTAATAATAAGTGTGAAATTACTTTAAAAAGATATACTCAAAATAAAACTAAAATCTATTATAGTGAAAAAGATAATTTAGATATTAACAAGTTTAATGAAAGTGATTTTGTATTATTAAATGAAGATGATGATATACCTAAAACTGCTACTTGTATTGCTACTAAAACAGATATACTTGATAGAACACATACAATCGGTTATCAATTTGAAATTACTTTAAAGGAAAATGTTAGCAAAGAAAAGTTTTATGTTATGATTAAAAAAGCTGTTGATAATATTGATGTTGATTTAGATTTTAAAATTAATATAAGAAGAAAATTAAAATGGTCTAGTCAAACAATTAAAAGTATATTAAAAGATGAAGTTTATATCGGTAATATGGTACAATTTAAAACAACAACAGTAAGCTATAAAAATCACACATTAGTTTATAATGATGAAGAAGATAGAATAAGAAAAAATGATACTCATACAGGACTTATTGATAAAACTATATTTTATACAATACAACAAAGATTAGAAGATAAATCACGAAGTTGTGAAAATGGCGAAGTGCATGCTTTTAATAATAAAGTGTTTTGTATGAATTGTAATAGAGTTTTTTGTAAATGTGGTAAAAAACAAGATTCTGGATATGGTTATTTGTGTTGTAAAGATAAAAATGATAAATGGTCTAATTGTGATAATAAAAAATATCTTCGTGAAGAAGAATTACATAACTTGGTATTAGAAAAGATTAATGTTTTACTTAACAGATTTTATGATGAAGAAAGTCTTAACAATGAAAAAGATGAGACAATAGAACAAGATTTATTTAAAGAAAAATTAAAGACATTGGAAAAAGAATTAAATAATATTAATAAGGAATTACAAAATAAAAGTTCATATTTCCAAAGACTATATGAAGATCGTACTTCTGGGATACTACCAGAAAAAGAATTTTTAATTCTAATGAATAAGTATAAAGATGATACTGCTAAATTAGAAGAAAGAATGAAGATAATAAAAAAAGACATAGCTACTACTACAACTATGAAAGAAACATTAAAAACTAAAAAGAATATCTTTAAGAAGTACAGACATATAGATAAATTAAATGTTGAAATTGTTGGCGACTTTATTGATAAAGTGTTAGTCGGTCATTACGACGAAGAAACAAATTCAAGAGATATAAAGGTTATATGGAACTTTCAAATTTAATATATAAAGAAGATTTATACAATGGACCAACTGGACCTACTGGACCTACTGGACCAACTGGACCTGCTGGTGCATAAAATTTAAAAAAGCTTTACCAGCTTTTTTAAATTATACTGTCTCGTGTATAAACAGAAACTTCATTTAAAGTGTATATATTTAATACACTTTTTTTATTTGTTTTTATAAAACATAATCCTTTAATGACAACATCGTTGTTATCAACATTTACAATATGTTTTTTTAAATCAGTTTGTATTTTTTTATAAAACCTTTCAATCTTTAAATTGTTAGATATATAAAATGTTAAATCAATGTCATTTGCTTCAACGACCAAATAAGAATCAACTACTATAGTTTGAAAACCTTTAATCTGATAAGTAATTGGTTTTATTTCTTTTTTAGGAATAATTTTTTTTAATTCATTACCACTAACATAATTTGCAATATCACCATCACTTAATAAACCTGGCGTATCAATTAAAGTAAAATATTCTAAATTTATCTCTATTGTATTTAATGTCGTACTAGGCAAAGGGCTAGTAGTTATTTCTGTTTTTTCATTCGAATAATTATAAATTAATTTATTTATCATTGTTGATTTACCAGCATTAGTAAAGCCAACCACATAAACATTATTAGATTTTTTATATTTATTTATTTTTGATAACAATAAATCAAAATTATAGTTTTTGTTACTGCTAACAATTATCTTATCAACATAATCAATTTTATAATCATAATTATATAACTTATCCAAAGATACACTTTTAGGTAATAAATCTCGTTTAGTTAAAACTAATAAAATATCATTTTTAAGATACTTTCTAATTAATGATAAATCGCCTATATTAAATAAATCAACTACTAATAAAACTAAATCATTACTTTTAGAAATATTTTCTAAAATAGGTATAAAATCATTATTCGTTTTAGTGACTACTTTGTATTCATTATAATGCTTAATGCGAAAACATCTTTCACATAAAATATTTTCAGTTAAAATTCCACAGCCAATACACTTATTCATAATATTTCCCTTTGGTGAATAAATCATTATCTCTTAATTTTCTCAAAATATTCTTTTCAAAATGACGATTAATCTTTGTTGTAAAATGTTCTTTAGTTCCAATTGGATTAACTAATATTGTCGTAATACCTATATTATTACCACCCTTAATATCAGTTAATAATTGATCACCAATACAAGCAACTGTGGCAATGTTTAATTTATATTCTTTTAATACTTTATTATACTTAAACTTAAAAGGTTTCATCGATAAAGCACAACAATCAACATCAAGCTCATCTTTAAACGGTTTAACTCTTGTTTTAGAGCTATTAGAAAAAATAATTATTTTGAATCCTTTTGTTTTTAAATCATCAAATAATTCTTTAACTTTTTTATTTGGCTTTTTCATTGTAATTGGAACAATAGTATTATCCAAATCGATGAGCAAACATCTTATACCACGATTATATAAAACATCATAATTAATTGTATAAATACTTTTTTGATAAATATCTGGTATATATTTTTCCATAACAAACATCTCCTAATAACAATTATATCATGACTAAATTAAATAAATTAACTAAATTTTAATTTTTTGTTAAATTTCGTTAATAAATATAACATAAATTATAATTCTTACTTAAAAAGTAAATCATAAAAAGTAATTTTAATCAAAAAAGTTTTAAAATTTCTTATCAAACTATTGATAAAGTAATTCGTTAATTAATTTATACAATCTATACAAACAATTTATATATGGTTTAAGTAGTATACAATCTGTTCAAACAAACAAGAATAATTAAAAACTAGATATTATAAAAATAGAAATTAAGTTACTCATACTTATATAAATGGTATAAATTAAAAAATATATCTTTTGTATAAAACTTAATTATTAACCTCACTATTTATTTTCTTCTTTATAAAGCTTTTTATAACATTCATTATTTTTTAATAACTCTGAATGTGTTCCTTCTCCAACTATTTTACCGTTTTCCATCACAAATATTTTATTGCATTCTTTTATTGTAGACAGTCTATGTGCTACTATCAAAATTGTACGATCTTCAGAAATATTATTTAAAGATTTTTGTAATTCGTATTGTGTGACATTATCAAGAGCGGAGGTTGCTTCATCAAACAATATTATCTTACTTTTTTTTATTAATGCTCGCGCAATTGCTAGTCTTTGCTTTTGGCCTCCCGACAAATTTGCTCCTCCCTCTCCTAATAATGTATCATATTGATTAGGTAAAGACATTATATAATCATGTATTTGAGCAATTTTACAAGCTTTTACAATTTCTTTTTTAGTAACATTGTTTCCCATTAATTCTAAATTTTCTTTTATGGTTAAATTAAATATATAAGGATTTTGACTTATAAAGGCAATATTATTCCTTATGCTATCTTCTGATAACTCATTTATATCAATATCATCAATATAAATTTTATTATTTTCAACATTATAGTTTTTATCTATAAGGTTTAATAACGTTGTTTTCCCACTACCGCTTGCACCTACAATACCAATAGTATCATTAGGTGAAATTGCAATATTTATATTATTCAAAACAGTCTTTTTATTATAAGCAAAACTTAAATCTTTTATTTCGATTTTTCCTTCAATTTTATCTATTTTTTTTGTTCCAAATTTTTCTATTGGGAAGTTAGAATCATCTAATAATTCAAATATTCTCTTAGAAGCTATTGAATATTCATTTAAATATTCCTTAATACTTCTATAACATAATATTAAATCAAAAATATTTGTTCTATGCATATATATAACAACTAAACTAGTTACTGATATTAAATTATTATTTACTAATATTATTCCTACAAAAATGACTACAAAAACAGTAATAGATTGTAATAAATTTACAGTTTCGTATAACTTACTGCTTTTTATATTTTTGTCAGTTTCAATATTAGTAGTATCTGTTAAACTTTTCATAACCATATTGCGTGTTTTAACCCCAATATTTAATATTTTAATATCGCGAATTCCATGTAAAATTTCATTTAATAAGCTTGCATTTTTATCACTGATTGTCTCACTTTCTTCTTGAATTTTTTTTATTTTATTTAAAACATTTTTTTGATAAAAATAGATTGCAAGAACACTTATAATATAAATAATACCTAAAAATAGATTTATGTACATTATATAAATTAATACAAATAAATCAGCTAATAAATTAAAAAAGCTAAATTGAACTATAGATAATATAGAAGATATTTGTTCTGGATCATTTTTTAATCTATTTATAAATTCTCCTGATGTATGAATATCAAAATTAACTATTTTCATATCGAATATTCTTTTTATCATATCTTTTCTTATATTCAAAATAATCTTATTTTTAATTTGTTTTAAATATATATAATTCACACATTGATTAAATAAGCCTTTAATAAGGCTAACAATGATTAAGAGAAATGAAAACTTAATAGCATCATTAACATTAAATTCAGTTATTTTAATTAATAAATTTGCACTTATAATAGGATTGATTATTTCAACCACACATATACAAATCATTAGAATTGTTAGAAATATCAAACTTAATTTTGCCGTGCTAAAATATTTTAATATTTTAACACTATAATTTTTGTTACTATTTCTTTTTCGCATACAACTACCTCACTTTACAAATAAAATGTTTAATTTATAATATAAACAATTCCTATTAATCTCCTACAAATTAATTTGTTATTTTTAATATGTTGGAATCAATTATTGAGTATAAATATAAATTTACTAGTTTATTATTTTTTTCTTCAATAAAATTTTTATATCCCATTAACTGTTCAATATATTTTTTATCTTCAATATTTTTTAACTTATAATCGATTATGTCAATATGATTATTATACACTAACATTAAATCAATAATCCCATGATATTTAATATCATCTTTAACATAAATAAATTCATATTCTTTATATATTTTTGCTTCATCAATGTTTTTTAATAATTCACTATTTAAAAAATGGGTTATTTTCTCTTCAATTAATTTATTTTCAATATTTAATTCTTTTTTAAAATTGATATTTTCTAACATTTCATGTATTTCTAAACCTAAATTTAAATTATTTTTTATTTCTTTGGTAATTAATTCATTTGTTTTTTTAGAAAAACTATTACTTTCAATTATTTCATTTTCAATACTAATTTTTTTAACAGCTATTTTATCGCTAATTATATCAATCTTTTCTTGATAATTATCTACTCTAATTAAGTTATAATCTTTGGTTATATTTAAATCATTTATCATTATTGTTTTAGTATAATCCATTAGTTTTTCTTTAATAGAATTAATTATATCAGCAAAACTTCGATATTTTTCTTTTAAGTTATTATCCACTATTTCATTAGTTGATTCTTTTTTAGGAATAACCATAATCATTTTTTCTTTGGTTCTTGTTAAAGCTACATAAAATAGTCTAATTTTTTCGGATATTTCATTTAAAAGATAATCTTCTTTCGCTAACTTTTTATAAATTGTGTCGGTTATACCATTATCAAAATAAGGACTAATTATTCCATACTTAGCATTATATAAAAATTTTTCATTTAATTCCTTAATATTAAATTCTTTATAAAGGTTAGCGAAATAACAAATATGATATTCTAATCCTTTCGAATTATGAATTGTCATTATTTTTACATTATCACCGATATCATTTTCTGATTTATATTTCATATCAATTTTTTCTTTTAAAACTTTATCTAAATGATTAGAAAAATCAAAGATATCATAACCTAGTTTGCTTAAATTATCTGCCATATCTTTTAACTTATCAATTTTAATAATACTTGCTTCAATATTACCAACAGTTATTAATTTTTCATAAAAATTAAACTTAATTAAAATTTCAGCAATGATATTACTAATTTTATTATTATCAATTATTTTAGTTAATTCCACACAATTATGATATAAATCACTTTCTTTAAAACTGTCATTGACAAAACATTTAAAAATTTTTTCATCTTGTTCATTATATAAAAAACTCCGCATTAAACTAATAAATAAATATTTAAAATTAACATCATATTCTTTATTGTATATTTTTAGAATAAATTTAATTAAATTATTTAAAACTAAGATATCTACTTCATCATTCATTTTTTCATCTTTATAAATGTTTAAAGGGATTTTTAAATATTCAAAAATCTTTTTAAATAAATCAAAATTAGTTGAACGATCTAGTAAAATAACAAAGTCACTATATTTAATATCACGTAATATTTTTTCATCTTTGTCAAAAATTTGATATTTATTAAGAACTTTATTTTTTATATCATTAGCAATTACAAAACATTCGATTTCTTCATTAGTATATAATTTATTTTCTTCATAATCAAGAACCTCTAAATTATAATCTTGATTAGTTTTTCCTTCATTAATATAAGCATCATTACCAAATATCATTTGATGCGAGATTTTATAATCAGCGCCCCCTATTTCATCATCCATTATTAAATTAAAAATCAAATTAATATTATCTAATACTTCTTTTCGCGAGCGGAAATTTTTATTTAAATCAATTTTAATCCCACCTTTATTTAAACTATATAAGTCATATTTATTTTTAAAAATATTGGGATTAGCATTTCTAAAGCGATAAATTGATTGTTTGATATCTCCTACCATATAAACATTATCATTAGCGATATATTTAATAAATTCTTCTTGCAAATCATTGGTATCTTGATATTCATCAATCATAATTTCCTTAAATGAATTTTTAATTTCTTCACATACATCTTTATTTTCTTTAACTACTTTAATAGCAAGTAAAGCAATATCTGTAAATTCATAAGCATCATTTTCATATTTAAATTCATTTATTTTTTGATCTAATTCTAAAATAATTGAAATTATTACTTCTATATAATCTTTCGTCTTTAAAATAGTATTTTTTATTTCATCTATATCTTCATAACTACATAATGATTCAATTTCATCAAGTAATTTTTTTAATTTTTCTTTAGCTTTTTTTGCTTCTTCACTACTATTTCTTGGTAATGATGGCAGTTTAATTACACTATTATTTTTAATATCTAAATAATCATAACTATTCAGTAAATTAGCAAAATTTAATTTTTTTAAATAATCTGTTTCGACATAATTACTTAACTCACTTAATAAATCAGGAATAATTTCAATTTTTTTTCTTATTAATAATGTATATTCATTAATATTTTTACTTATTTTTTCATCAGTAAAACAATCATAATTTTCTAAATATTCTTGTTTATTAGGTAACATATCTAGTTTTGAACTAATAACTAATATTTGTTTTCTTATATCTTTATCATCTTTAACACAAAAATCATTAATTAATTTAAGAAATTTTGTATCACTTAAATATCTATTTTCTAAAATTTCATCTAATATTTCTTTCTTTTTCAGTTTTAAAACATCTTCTTCAACAACATTAACATTTCTTGATATATTTAAAAGATAGTGATATTTTTTAACAATTGACAAAGCAAAACTATCAAATGTTGTGATATAAGCCGCATCAATTAAATCTAGTTCCTTATTTAAATTATTTTGTTTAATTTTTTTTCTAATTCGTTCTTTCATTTCTTTAGCCGCGGCTTTTGTAAATGTTAATAAAAGTAACTCATTAATATGAATACCTTTTTTTAATTTTGTGATTACTCGCTCACTTAAAACCGCCGTTTTACCACTTCCTGCTCCTGCACTTACAATTATATTAGTATTTTCTTTATTTATTGCTTCATTTTGTTCTTTAGTCCACATTGGCATTTTCATCACCACTTTCTAATATAACTATATCATTCTCTCTTCTATAACAAATATCTTTAAATTCACAATATTCACAACCGATATTTTTATTATCAATTTTTTTAGGATTAATATTAAAATTAGTATTTAATATTTCATCACGAGCAGTTATTATTTTATTATCAACCAAATTTATCAAATCATCAATTTGGTCATCTGTAATCATTTTTGAATAATGACTAAATCCCTTAGAAGTTGTTTTTAAAGATTTAATAAAATTACTATTTTCATAATTTTTATCTAATTTTTCTAATATATCAAGATTATCATTGGTATATCCAATTAGTTTTAAATTGTCTTCTTTTTGTCTGATATAATCTTTTTTCTCGTCTTTTTTTATCTCATTATTTAATATTTTTTGTAAATAAAAACCTGCCACTTTAACATTTTTTAATTGCATATTTTTACTTAAATATAAATAAATTGGTAGTTGTAAACTTAACCCATATTTGGCATATGTAATATCAATATCGGTATTTCCTGTTTTATAGTCTATAATACAAACTATCGTTTTGTTATCTTCTTCTTTATATAAAATTTTATCAACTATCCCCATAAAAGTTACTTTAACATTTTCACTTTTATCAACAAAAACTTTTTTTTCATAAAAAGCTTGATTTAAATTAGTTTCTTGATATTGTTTTTTAATTGTCTCGATTATAAAAGCCAATTCATCTTTCGCTTTTGTTATAAAAAATTTTTCCATATTATTAAATTCATATTGTTGCTTATCTAAAAATGCTTGATAACTTTTATCTAAATCAAAATTATCCAAAAACGCTTTAGCCAAGACTTCATGAAACAAATTCCCTAAAACTGTATAATAAGTTTCTTCATAAGGCGATAATTTTAAAACATTATTAATATAATACCTAAAACCACATTTAAAATAATTATCTAAACTAGAGTAAGATAATAATATCTTATTATTGATAAAATTCAAATAATCTTCTTTATTTATATTAGTATATTTATTATCATATTTCATATATTTTATATCTTGATAATTACTAAATAATTTTGATAAATTGTTTTCTTTAATATTATATTTAACTAATTTATCTAAAGAAAAAGTTAGTTTTATTTTATTATAAAGATCTGATTTAAAACTATCTACTTCACTAATAATAATTTCTAAGTTTAAAACATCATTTAAATTAGAAATAATAAATTCTTCTTTATTATTTTTTAATTTATAGGTAATAGTTAAATTTTTAATACTATTAATTTTATTAATTATTTTATTTTTTTCATATTTATTTTTTTCAACAGATGTTAAAAGTCCTATTTTTTCTTTTATTTTATCGCTTAAAAAATCTTCATCTTTATTAATATTTGGAATAACGCCATAATTAAATCCTAATATAAAAATATAATCATCATCATTTACTAAACTATCAAATGATACTATTTTAAGACTATTTTTTAATTGTTTTGGTTTTATTTTACAATTTTTAATATCATGAATAATTAAATCTTTAACTAAGTTAAAATCATATTCAACGTATTTATTCCATATATCAATAATTTTGTTGATTAATTCAACATCATCAAATTTTTCTTTTATTTCTTCAATTATATTTTCATTGATATTTTTAATAAAATAATTCCCAATCAAAGTATCAGCTAAACTAGTATCACTAGGAATTGTAATAGGAATATTATAAAAAAAGCTCATTCTTTTTAATGTATTATAATAATCATTACTAATTCCCATTATTTTTATCTTATTAATATCAATATTGTTTTGTAATAATTCAACTATTTTATCAAAAACAAACTCTACTTCTTTTTCTAATGTTTTAAATTGATAAATTTTATTATGTTTATATTTAAATTCTTCTTTTATTATTTCTATTTTATTACTTAATTTATTTAATAAATCTAAATCAAATTTACTTAAATCATAACCATAAATTACAATATTACGATCTTTATAAACATCAGTTTTACTAACAATTATATAATCTTTTACTTCTTCTTTTAATTTTAATAATAATTTTAACTTATCATCATTAAAGTCATCATTGATATAAAACATATTATCTAAATAAGTTATAGCTACATCATATTTAAATTTATATTTATCCATTAAATAATAAATTGCTTTAGGATTATAATTGAAAAATTTCTTTTTTAATTCTTCCAAAGAAATATATTTAATATCTAAAATCGGATATTCTTTAGTTACTTTTAATATTATTTCTTCTTTTATTTCATTTGGAATAATTAATAAAGTATTATCTTTTAAGTTCATCCTTACCACCTTTAATTATTATAACATACAAATAAAACTTCTACTTAAAAAGTAAAAGTTT
>CALVKL010000028.1 GCA_944332695.1 uncultured Bacilli bacterium | reverse complement strand
AATGTTAAAGTTAATATTTATATAAGTCATAAAATTGGTATTATTGTTGAATATAAAGAAAAAAGGTACAAGGTTATTTGTATTGATAATGTACCTATTTCTTATTCAAATTTGAATTTCACTAAATTATGCAAAGATCATGAATTAGAAGTAAAAGAATTTGCAACTAATTTATGTAGCTATAATTCAAAAGAATTAGCTCCTTTGCTAACAACATCATAACATTATTAAATTAAAAATTCAATTAAAATAATACTACAAATTTTTTCATTTTTTTCCTTTTCTTTTGCTTACTAAAAAATGATTGCCCGCCCGCTCGATTTTATGCATTTTTAAATGCGTAAAATCGAGCGAGCTGGCAAATAATAAATTTTCAAAAGAAAAAGGAACTAATCAAAAAATTTTTTTAATTTATTTTTAGGAATTAATCAAAAATTATTGACATATCTAATAGTTTTTTAAATCACGAGCTAGTTGTCTTTCAATATCTTTTTTCTTAATTGTCTCTCTTTTATCATAATTCTTTTTACCTTTAGCTAAACCTAATAATATTTTAGCTTTACTACCTTTAAAGTACAATTTAATAGGAATTAAGGTAAATCCTTCTAACTCTAATTTATCTTTTAATTTTAATATTTCTTTTTTATGCATTAATAATTTTCTCGTTCTAGTTTCTTCATGATTAAAAATATTGCCTTGCTCATATTTACTAATATGCATATTTAATAAATATATTTCGTTATTTTTAATAATAGCATAGCTATCTTTTAAATTAGCTTTTCCAAGTCTAATTGACTTAATTTCTGTCCCTGTTAAAACAATTCCAACTTCAAAAGTTTCAATTATTTCATAATCAAAATTAGCTTTCCTGTTTTGTATCTCCATCTTTAACCACCTCGAAGTCAATTGTTCTTTTCTCTTTATCTGCAGCTATAACTCTTACTTTAACACTATCACCTAAGCGATAACCTCGTTTGTCTTTATTACCTCTTATTGTAAATGTTGTTTCATCATAAGTGTAATAATCTCCTTTTAAACTATCTAACCTTACTAATCCTTCAATTAAATTAGGTAGTTCTACAAACATTCCAAAGTTTAATACTGAACTAATTATTCCATCAAATTCTTCACCGATATGCTCCATCATATATTCTGCTTTTTTCATATCATCGACTGCTCTTTCACATTCGATACTTCTTCTTTCCATATTAGAAGTATGTTCTGCTACAAATGGCAATTCTCTTTCATAATAATTAATTGTGTCATTATTAATATTATTATCGAATAAATACGTGTGTAATAAGCGATGAACAGTAGTATCAGGGTATCTTCTAATTGGTGATGTGAAATGAGTATAACATTTACTTGCTATTCCAAAGTGTCCAATATTATTAGTATCATATATTGCTTTTTGCATACTTCTTAAAAGTAAAGCCGACAATAAATGAAATTCTTTTTTATCTTTTAACTGACCTAAAATATTTTGCATAGTTTTAGGAGTTAATTTTTTAGTATCTTCTTTTACTTTATAACCTAATATATTTAAAAATCTCATAAAGTTATTAATTTTTTCTTCGTTAGGTTCACCATGAACACGGTAAATAAAAGGTAATTCCATGTAATAAACATGTGTTGCCACTGTTTCATTAGCAGCAATCATAAAATCTTCAATTAATTTTTCGCCAGTACCTCTATTTCGTAACGTTACATCAATAGCTTTTCCTTTATCATCAACAATGATTTTAGATTCATCAATATCAAAATCAATATAACCTCTGTTTTCTTTATTTTTACGAAGAATTTGCGCTAATTCGGACATCATTCTTAATTTATCAGCATATTCTTCATAGCCTTCAGGAATTATATTTTCTTCTAAAACTTGATTAACCTTTTTATAAGTCATTTGAATTCTTGATTTGATAATTGTTTGTAAAATATTGTAATCAACTACATTACCATTATTATCTATTTCCATAATACATGATAAAGCTAACCTGTCAACGTTAGGATTTAATGAACAAATACCATTTGATAATTTATGAGGTAACATCGGAATTACTCTATCAGCTAAATAAACACTAGTACCACGATTAAAAGCTTCACTATCTAAAGCTGTATTAGGTCTAACATAATAACTAACATCAGCAATATGAACACCCAATTTATAATGATCATTTATCTTTTCAATAGAAATAGCATCATCGATATCTTTAGTATCATCACCATCAATCGTAAAGATAATTTCATTCCTTAAATCCGTACGGTTAGCTAAATCTTTTTCTAGTACTTCATCAGGAGTGCTTTCAATTTCTTTCATTACATCTTCACTAAATGTATCAGGAATTCCCATTTCATTGGTAATTGATAATATGTCAACTCCAGGATCATTTTTATGACCTAATATTTTAATTACTTCTCCTTTATAATTATTATCTTTTAATTTATTAGTTATTTTGACCAAAACTTTATGTCCTGCCATAGCACCTTGCGTTTTTTTCTTGTCAATTTCAATATCTAATTTAATTCGATCATCATCTAGTTTTAAAAAAGGTTTATTTTTAACATAATAGATTTCACCAACCATTTGTTTAAATTTACGATCAACTATTTTTAAAATTCTTCCTTCTAAATCGATTCCTTTAGGTGATGTTATTTCGACAATTACTTTATCACCATGGATAGCACCATTCATATTAGTTGGGGGAATGAAAACATCTTCATCTCCTTCAACATCAACAAAACCATAGCCTTTTTTATTAGCTATCATCGTTCCGATTTTTAAATGACTATTAGTAAATAATAAATAATTATTTTTTTTAGTTCGATAAATTTTTAATTCATCTTCTAATTTATTTAATACTTTTAATAATTCTTTCAATTCTTCAACACTGCTAAAACCTAAAGCATCATTTATTTCATTAACCGATAAAGCCTTATCAGTGTTAGTTAATAATTCTATAATTTTATCTTCCAACTTAATCCCTCCTAAATATTATCAATTATGTATCTAATTAGTAATTTTTTGTTTTTATATTCAAAAAAGAAACATAGAATAAAGATGATATTGCCGAACAAAGTTACAATAATATCCTTCATCGTATCATAAACGCCAGTTGCTCTTCTTTGCATATCTTGATTAAACAAGTTGTCGATGGCAAACTCTATTATTTCCCAAATGCCAGAACTAGCAAGTGATAATATAAAAATAAAAAAACAATTGAATACAATATTTTTACTATTAAATATTTTTAGTTTAATTAATATAAAAATAGCTAATATACCTGATAACATTCCCCAAATGAAATGTGAAAAATTATCAAACCAAGATGTCATTTTATATAAATGTAATTGACAACCTAAAAATAAAGCTATAAAACCAAATATCATATATAGTAAAGTAATTATTGGTTTTACTTTAAAAATAAATGGTATAACGATATATAAACTAAATAGTAATAAAGTAATATCTTTATTATTTAAAGCAAAAAACACGGAAATAAAACATAAAACAAAAGCTATTATTATGTTTATTTTATTCAATTTCATCTATTTTCTCCATTTCTACTTGATTTATAGCATTAAATCTTTTAGTTATTTTATCGGTAGTTGTATGAATATCTTTAACATCTTTACTAACTGTTTCAATACTCCTATATAATTTATCCCATCTTTCTTTATAACGACTAAATTCACTACTTAATATTCTAAGTTCATTATGAATAACAGTTGTATATTTATCTCTTTCCATATTTTTTATAATAATTTGAATAGTCGTCAAAGTACTTATCAAAGTAGTTGGACTAGTTATCCACACTCTTTTTTTATAAGCATATTCGATAATATCAGAATGATAAGCATTTACCTCAGCAAATATTGCTTCAGCTGGTAAAAATAAAATTGCTTGATCACTAGTAACCCCATCAATTATATATTTACTACTAATAGCATCGATATGCTTTTTCATATCTAACCTAAATAGTTTTTCTGCCTGTTCTCTTACACTTATTTCCCTTTTTTTATCCACCATAATTTGATAATGTTCTAAAGGGAACTTTGAATCGATAGCAATTAATCCTAAAGGTTGTGGAGCAAACAAAACGCAATCAGCTATTGTCTCATTATTAAATTTATATTGCATCTGATATATTTTGTCATTATCCCCAAAAATATTATACATAATGTTTTTTAAATTAACTTCACCAAATATACCTCTAGTTTTTTTATCAGTTAAAACACTTTGTAAAGAAATAATATCACTTGACAAATTATCGATTTTCTTTTGAGCTTCATCGATTTTCGACAATCTTTCTAAAATATTTGTAAAGGTTTTGTTGGTTTTTTCAAAGTTTTCGTCTAATCTTTCATTGACCTTATTATTAATTAAAGTCAATTTATTGTCTAATTTATCATTTAATTTTTCGAAGTCATTTCCTAAATCTTTACTAAATGTTGCTTTAAAATCACCAATTTCTTTGACAACATTAGTTTCTAATTTTCCTAATCTTTCTGTTATATTTGATTCATTAATGTTTTTAGATAAAGATAAAATAGAAATAATTAATATAATAATTAATAAAGCTATTATGATATATTCCATATTTAATTCACCATTTTAATTATATCATATTTATTAAAAAAAAACTGCATTATTTGCAGTTTATCTTAATAACCATGCTTCATAACCACCAAGTATATTATGAACTTTATATCCCATATTAGCTAATTTTAAACAAGCTTTATAGCTATTCTTACCATATTGACAATAAATATAATATTCCTCTTCTTTATTTAAATATTTACTAGGATCTTTTAATAACAAAATTAATGGAATGTGTTTAGCGTTTTCGATATGGTTATCATTATATTTTTCAACACTTCTTATATCGATAATATTAGCGTTTCCTTTATCTAGTAAATCATGAATACTAATATTCACTATAACCACCCTAATACATTATATGTTATGGGATAAATTATTTAAAGGCAATATGACTACTCATCATCGTTAAAAAAATCATCAAAGAATTGGTCATCAGTAACACCATTAATTACTTTATTTTCTTCTTCATTTAATTTAACATCTAATTCATGAGTATTATCATTTTTGTCTTTTGTTAATTCAGATTTATCTTCTGATTTATCAGAAACAATAACATCACTTTGATTTAATTTTTCTTGTTTTTCTTGTTCTTCTAATTCGGCTATTTTGGCATCAATTCGTTTAACCAAAGCATCAATATCAAAATCATCTTCATTAAATGATTTAGTAGGTTTAGCATTTTTATTTGTATTCTTTGCTTCATTAAAAGCTGTCGGGGGAACTATCGGTTGATTAAATGATGTCATCATTTCATTTAACTTGGCATCTCTTCTTTCGTCAACATAACTTTTTAAATCAAATAATTTGATTTCTTGTTTTTCTCTACATGGATAAGTAGCTTTAGGGTATGTTTTTCCCCATCCACCTTCTTTTTGTATTTTCCAGTCTGGAACAACCTTAGTTTTAAAAGGCATCGATCTAATTCTTAAAACAATAATCGTGTTTTCTGGTAATCGTTGTAAATCACTAACTGTGACTAGTGGAGTACTAGCTGTTTTATCTTTCTCTTTAGATTTAACCTCACCACATAACTTACTAATTTCTTCTAATGAAGCTAATTCACTACTAATTAAATATACAATGTTACCACAGTTTCCTTTTATCGTTTCCCCATTTTCTTTACCATATACTTGATATAGTTGAGCAAAGTTTTGAATTATAAATGTAAATCTAATATTTCTTGAACGAGCAGCTGTAACCATAGTAGTTACATCTTTTAACGGTGGCATATTAGCAAATTCATCTAAAATGAAATTCGTTTTAAATGGAAGCTTGCCCCCTGATTCTTGTGCTACGTCAATCAATGTTTCATAACATTGTTTAATAAAAATGGTAACTAAAGAATGATAAGTTTTCTTCTCATCTTGAATAACTAAGAAAACTGCTGTTTTTTTTCGTCCAATATCTTTTAAATCAAAATCACTATGACTTAACATTTCTGATAAATTTTCTCTTGATGAAAACAATTTAATTTTTTGTTTAAATACTGATAGTATACTACTTTTAGTATCACTAGGTGCCATAATCGTTGAAGAAACATTGATATAAGCAGGACTAGCTTTATCTTTATATCCAAAATATTCTTTAATGTAAGTAGTATTACCTAATTTTTCTTCACCAACAGTTGTCATCAAATTGATTGTATTTAAATTTATTTCTTCTTCTTTAGCATCATCAAATAACGCTAAAGATAATCCCGTAAAATAATCAGCTGAGGTTTTTTCCCAAAACGGATCTTGATTTTGAGCTTTATCATCATACAAAATATTCATAGCTAAGTCATCTAATAATTCATTAGCTTTATCTTTATTACCAAATTTATATAATTGGTAAGGTAACCCTAATGGATTCCAAGCGCTACCTTTTTGTGGGTCACGAAAATTAAGTAATACTATGTTATAACCTTTTTCTTTTAACATTTCAGCATTATTTTCATAAATTTCGCCTTTAGGGTCAGTAATAATCATTGATTCTCCTTTTTTAGCTAAAAGTCGAACCATTGGTTGAACCATAGTTTGAGTTTTACCAGCACCAGTAGAACCTAAAATTAAATTATGATATTCGCCACCATCAACCCATATTTCTTTACCATTATTAATTAAAGGAATTCCTGCATATTCACTAGTCTCTTGTTTAGTTGAAACTTTATATATATCTTTCTGCTTTTTAAATTCTTTTTCTTCTATCCAATGTGAATAACCTTTTTCTTCTTTCGCGCCTGTACTAAAACCAAAACCTTTCTCTCTTTCAAAAAAATAAGAGGAAACACTAGTTATAATAAATATAAGCGCTATTATATAACCAACAATTGTAGGAATAATATACTGTGAAGAAAAGGCTGGTAAAGGATTAAAACCATGAAAGTGACCATTATTAGCAAAACTAGCAAGATTTAATACCGCAATAGCAACAAAATATAATAACGCTATAGCAAATATAACAAAAATCAAATAATCCTTAGAACTAGCTTTAAACTTTAATTTCATATAATTCACCTCTATTTATACAGTATAGCATACATTTTATTATATTTCATTATTTTTTTTTATTTTAATAGCAACATATATTAAACAAAATGTTATTATTAATATTAAACCACCGGCAATTACAATCGCAAGCAAATTATTTAAAATATAATCTTTAATCATAACATCATACCTAATTTCTGGACTAAGTTTAAAATATATATAATCTTTACTTGAATGTTCTTGGATATTCCATGAATATATATTATTTTTTTCATCAATTTCATCAGCATTATGATTTGCTAATTTATTATAAAACTTTATACTTATTTTAAAACTGTCATATTTTGCTTGTTCAGAAAGCAATTCACCATTTTCAACAGCTTCTAAATAAACATTATTAGACGTCATAAAGCTAGTATATTTACCAACTCTTTCGATATCAGCATCACTAAACATATTTTTGAAAGTATATGATTTTATATATTCATCTAGATTTTTATAATTATTTTTAACTAAAAAATAGGATACTTCATTACCTTTTTTTGTAGTTATTTTTATATTATTATAAGCTGATTGATTTGTATAAAGATTAGAATAATAATCCAAATATTCATCAACAGTCATTGAATTATTACTAATTGTTTTATTATCAATATATACATAGAAATTTTCTTTTACTTCTTCCTTATTAGTAATAGTTAAATTATATTGTACATCACAGCCTGTTATAATTAATAGAAAAAACAAAAATAATATTTTTTTCATTTTATTACCCCTAACCACAACTTAGAACCCCACCTTTTTCATTGCATTGACCTTCTGATTCATATAATGCACCACCTACTAATCCTGTTAATTCAACGCCAGAAAAGTAATCAACTGGATCTTTTCTTATTTTAACACCATCTATATAGCTATATATTTCAATGTGCAAATGAGGACCTGTAGAAGCACCAGTTGATCCAACATCACCTATTTGTTGACCTTTTTTCACTGTATCACCAACTTTAATTAATGTTGATAATCTAACTTGATGAGCATATAAGCTGTAATACTCATATTTCCCTGTTTCTGGATTTAGTTGTCCGTGACCTATTACTGTATAATTTCCATAAGAATAATGATTTTCATTGGTTATAACAACGCCATCAGCAATGGAATAAATATTTGCGTCACTATCGGCACCTATATCGGTTCCATTATGATGACGACAACATTTATTAATTGGATGAACACGCCAACCAAAAGCAGAAGTTACTCTATTATATTTTAAATCCAAAGGATAAGCCATTTCAGAAAGCCCAACTTCTAGTACTTCACCAGAGTAAAAATAATTTAAAAAGTCTTTATAGGATGAACCATTTAAAATCATTTGATTAGCTTCTTCTTTAGAATCTTGAATTTTAGTTAAAACGAAGTTCCCATCTTTAACAACAAATTCAGACATCGTTTCATCAATCGCTTTTTTTATTTTTTCTAAAGTTTCAGAATCCGCACTTAAAGGTTCTTTCAAATAACTATCTCCGTTCTTTGGGCCACTTGCAATTGTATCACAATCCGATGATGTTCCATCTTCCCAACTATGGCATCCTTTAGTGACACTGCAATACCTTTGGGTTTCTTGACAACTTCTAATTCGTAATTCATTAGGTGTCGAACCAACAGAGACACCATTAATAGCATACAAATAATTTTTAGCAGTAATAGCCATCGCCTTTAAAAATTCCAAAGATTTATCTTCTGCGTCTCCTTCAATATATAAAACTCCTTGCAAATACTGATATAAAGATACCTGTTCAATAACGGTATTATTATAACAATCTAAAATTGTAACTGTAATATTGTTAGAAGAAAAATTAGAAGAGGAACCATAATTATTTTCGTATTCTTCATAAAAAGCTACACGTGAAAATATGTCATCCACAACACTAATTATCTCTTTATCAACATTATCTCCTTGACTATTATCGAAATAAAATTTTCTAATAAAGTCTTCTTCTAAATAGTCTCTATATCTTTCTATATCAACTTTATACCCTTCACTATATCCTTCATCAGTAGGACAATTATAAGTTATTCCTTCGTATTCTTTACCATCATTTCCTTCACATATATGATTACCATTTGCATCTTTATATTCTTGACCATCTTTATAACAACAACGACTTACCATTTTAGATGCTAAAGCATCGACTTTTTTTTCACTTTTTTTAAAATCTATAAAATCAGAAGAAGGTAAGTTTTCGAAATCAGTTTCTTCATTATCATTTGTAGTGGTAAATGGGTCATAATAAGTCAAAGTTGCCGTTAATAAATTTACATTTAAACGAACATTTTTATCTTCTAAATATTGATCATACTCTTCTTTGATGTGATTATAAAAATCATTTTTTTCTTTTTCTTGACATTCTTCATCTGTACACCAACCGCGGAAAGTTAAAAAATTTCCTAAACTTTCGCCAAAATCAGATAAATTTTTACCTACTGTATCTATTAATTCATTAATATAAAATAACGGTGAAATAATTACTGTTATAATTATAACAATAAATATTAAAGATAAACAACCACTTGAGCCAAAAATTCCAGCTGTGGCATATTTAATAACTTTTTCATCCAAATTATTTGTTAAATCACCAGTTGTTTTCTCTTCTTTATTTCTACCAAAACTTAAAGAAGAGAAAAAAGATTTAAACATTCCAAATTTTGATTTGCCCAACAAATTATTAGATGTATTATTTAAAATTTCTTGGCCTTGTTTTGTTTTTGATAAAGCATCGACAGCTGCACCACCAGCTGGTCCCAATATGGATGTCGCGGCCATTTTTGCCCCTTCTTTAACGGCTGTTTGTTTAGCTTGATTAAATGAGGCATTATTAAACTTGTTTCTATTAAGATTGTTTCTATCAAAAGTTTTTTCATTATTTCTAAAACTAGAAAATTTCTTGTTAAAATTGTTATTTGGCGAATTTGGAATTTTTTCATCATTATTTATTTTGCTAGAGTTTTGTTCGTCATGCATTTACATCACCACTTATTCTATAATCCACCACCACTACCAAAAGAATCTAATTCTTGTTCAGTAGCAATTATATTTATTCGCATTCTTCTACTACCACAAACAAAAAGTGCTTCTCCTTGATTATATTTTTTGATACTCTCTTTTTCATTATCATTTAAATCGATTAATTTAGATAAGTCTTCAACAGCTTGTTTCTTTAACCCCATAACTAAATAATATGAAGCATTATCAAATATTGCTTTACCTTGAGTTATAACAGAAGGTTCACTAAAATCGGATGGCTGTTGCGTTATAATAATTGTTCCTGTATTATATTTTCTAGCTCTTCTTTGAATTTGTCCCAAGAAGTCTGCACCTAATACATTGTTGCCAGAAATTAGCACATGAGCTTCATCAACTGTTAATACTGTATTAATATTAGGATTTAAAGTTAGACTCCAAGCATATTTTAAAATATTAAAGAATAAAGCATTTCTAATATTTTTATCACTATTCATTAACTCTTTAATGTTAAATACAATGAAATTACTTTGATGTTTAATTGAAGTATGACCATCAAAATAATACTTTAATTCTTTTACTAATGGTCGAATTTTTAACTCTAATTTTTCTAACACATCTTTTTCATGAGTTTTTTCAGGAATAGATAATAATTTACCTTTGACTATAGCATAAACATCTTTTAAAGTTGGATAATCATTAGATGTCAATTTTGAAAAATCAGATGTGAAATCAATGCCAAATCGACGATATGTATCTTGGACTATTTCACTAAACATATTAATTGTGTCTTCTTCTATACTAGGATCATAATATTTCATAAATGCTTTAAGCGATTGCAAAGTTCGAGTCAAAACAGTGTATCCCAAACCGTTTTTTATTTCTTCTTCATCAGCATCCATAATTACTTCTAATGGATTAACCATACCAAATTCTCCGCCTTTACCCAAATCTATATAGTCCCCACCATACAATCTAGCCATATCTTCAAATTCGCCTTCTGGATCAATTATTACTAATTGTATGTCATTTCGAATATGAGTTCTAATTAATAATTTAGCAGCAGTTGATTTACCAGAACCTGATGTACCTAAAATAATAATATTCGCGTTGTTTCGATTATGTTCTTTCTTTATTTGATATAAAAATTGGTTAAATAAAATAACACCACCTGAAAAATCAACGCCTAACAAGCATGATAAACCAGGATCTTTTATACTATCAAATATAAAAGGGAACATTGCAGCAATAGTTGGTGCGGGAATAGGAGTCCCTATTCGTTGTTCAATTGGTTGATTAGGATAAATAGGAAGAATTGATTTTAAAACTCTTTCTTGTTCAAAACGTAATGGGAAGGCTTTCATTTCTAGTGCCTCTAAATAACTTTTTACTTGTAATTTTTTAGCGATTAATTCTTCTTCTGAATTAGCTGTCACCATAACATGCATTTGAAAATCAAATATTTTAGATTGGGTACTCACTAATTGTGAAATAAAATATTCTAAAGATTCATAATCTTGTCTTATTCTTTCTTGAATTGTTTTATCATTTTCTTCTTGATATCTAGTTTTTAAATCAGCAATTTCTTTATTTAGCATTTTTTGTATAACACTAAAAGGTAATGGTATATGTTTTATTACCACTTTTACTCCCGAAATACTAGTCAAATTAGCTAAATATCCAGGAGAAATAAATTTAGGATAAGAAATTACCGTTAAAATAGTTGCATATTTATCACTTATAATAAAATCATTTGATCTAAATTCTAAGCCCTTAGGCGCAATTTGTGTTTTAATATCCATTATCCTAACACCGTCCCAAACGTAGTAGTAACACCGCCATTTAAGAAATTATCTAAAATCATTCTTAAATCATCATTAGTAGTTTGATATGCAACTAATCCAGCACCCGCAAAAGTATTGATTAAATTTCTAATTCTTTTTTGAATTAAATCATCTTTTTTCTCTCTAAATAATAGAAAATATTCAGTATCAACAATACTATTATTCATAAACATATTTCCTTTGTTAATATCTTCCATAATCAATTTTCTTTTAACGGGATTACTGACATTATTATATAACAATTCTAATTGTGATAAATAAACATTTATATCAACTGGCCTATCAGCTACAATAATCCAAAATTCATAGTCAATAGTATTATAAACAGTTCTCAAATTAGAAATAATTGAATCTTGTGTTTGTTGATCTAAAATGAAAATATTTCTTGGCATTATTTTTACGCCAGCTACTTTTAGACCATTATCCAAAATAATATAACCGTTTTTTATTTCTTTTACTGGGACAAAATCATTTGTATTTCTATTTCCTTTCTTCCCCATGCGGTACACACCAACCTTTCCACTTAAATTTTCTTTGATTTGTAAAAAATTGAAAAATAGACATAATTAAAGTTCTCATATTGTAATAATTAGGAATTGGCATAACTAAAAATCCGGTGACAAAAGCTGGTAATAAAGCTATAATGGCTATTTCTATTTGTTGAACTGGAAGTATCATTAACAATAATAAAGATGTCCCAATTCCAGCCATAAATAATATTAAGTCAAATTTAGTAAAGAGACCAAATATCAGCATCGATTTTTTAGTATTTGCTGGTATCAAAAAATTATTCATATAGTATCACACCCTTTTTAT
>CALVKL010000027.1 GCA_944332695.1 uncultured Bacilli bacterium | reverse complement strand
GCTACTCATACACTCATAAGTGAAAGTGAAAAAATAATTTAAAAAATTGATATTATACTAATTGAAACACTTTAATATACACTTTTATTTAAGGAGTGAAAAAATGAACGAAAAAGATTTAAAAAAATTAAAAGATTTAAAATTTACTATAACAAAAGAAATGGAAAATATTATTTTTGAAATGTTATGTATAAAGCAAATATTAGACGAAAAAAAACTTAATAAAAAAAATAAAAAACTTTTAGAAAGACATTTTAAAAAATTATTAATAAAGTTTAAAAGAGAACTACACACATATAACCCTATACAAATACAAATTATTAATAGTTATTTAGATAACAAAAATGAGATAGACTAAAACTATCTCTTTGTTTTTGTTTCTTTAGATTTTATTTTTTCAAAAATATCACTACTAATATTATGAGAAAAATTATTACGATAATTAAAAGGCGTTTTTTCAAACATTTTCAATAATTCAATAGGTATTCTTTTATCGTGTGTAGCGATATAAGGATTAAGAATAAAGTTATTTCCTTTACCACTTATAGAGGGAATAACTTTTATTATTCCTTTATCTTCTAATTGTTTAATTGCTGATTTAAAAGCAGTATCTTTACAACCAACAATTTCTTTTAATTCTTTTCCATTCATACAACCATTAAAACATCTGTTTTTTAATTTAATAATTAAGCCACTATACTGACCCCAACCAAGATATGAAATCATTATAAATAATATTTCATAAGCTGTTGGTGTTAAATGCAAATCAACTATCATTCTTATTGGTATATTATATGTTTTAGTAAACATTTTTTCTTTGTTAATTTCTTCGGTAGAATTAAGGTAATCTTTTGTTTCTTTCCTAATAGTTTTAATACTATCACCATAATTCCATTGTTGCAATATTTCACCTGTATTATAATCTATTTGTAAACTTGATACATTATCGCTCACATATATAACCCCCTTTTAAAATAAAAGTCGTTTTAACGACTATTAAATGTATTTAGTAGTCGTTTTTTCGACCTATTAAAATTTAAGTTTTTTCTTATAAATAAAAGTGAAAATTAGAATTTTTGTTTTTTCTTCATTTATATCTAATGTTCTCTTTCTCTCATAACATTATTAGAATAATTTTTTTGTGCATACATACAACCAATACAATTTCTTTCAAAACCTTGCATTTCTAATTGTCGAAAAAATTTATCGCCAAATATTCCTTTTGAAAGCAACATAACTGCCAATTCTTCTTTAATCGTTTCTCTAACAATTTCCTTTATATGAGAATCTTGTTCTTGCTTTTTTTCTTGTTCAACTTTACTCATTAATTTTAAAATATCATACTCTATAGTCTGTTTAAAACCTTTTTCGATATCTTTAGTATCAAAAATATCTTCAAAAACAATTTTATTATTTTTCATAATAACACCTCGATTACTATTTTTTCAATTTCATTATTATTTTAATTATTATTAATAGTTTTTGTTAAGACTATACCTTTCTTTCATTTATATATTCTTTTAAAGTTTTTTCTTCTACCAAATAACGACCTGATATTCTAAAAGCCTCTAATTTATGTTCACGAATAAGTTTTTGTATTGTTTTAACATTAACTCCAAGAATACAACTTATTTCTTTTGTAGTGTAATATTTCATTTATTTGCACCTCCTAATACCTTTATAGAGTGATTATTACCACTCTCTACTTATAAGTCGGCAAATACAACCAAAACTACATTTTTATTATTTATAATTTTTCAAAGACACAAAAAAAGGCTTATTCAAGCCTTTTGAAATTACTGAAAAAAGTTTTAAAATACAATCACGGCTAAATATTAAATACTTTCAAAGTATGTACGGGGGATAGGTTTAGTAGTAAACACTTGACAAATACGAAAATTTGGTGCTTTCTCATTTATAGATTTACAAACCTAAATTATTCCAATATTTTTGTAATGATTTATTTATTTTTTTAATACTGGTAGATGATAATTGTTTATAACTCACACCACTTTTATAAATATCTTCACAATTCATATCATAATTATTCCATTTTTGACTATAATCACTATAATATATTTTATAGCATTTATTTATTGTTCCACCAACTTTATTTGTTCCAATAATCTTTATGTAATATTCTTCAATTTCATTACTATAATTTCTATCATCATCATTATATTCATATTTTACAACAACATCTAAAATTCTTGCTTCTTTAGGATTGAAGAACTTTTCTTCATTTACCATTGTTATTATCCTATCATAGACTTGTTCTTCAACATAAGTTAATTTACTAGTATTGCTAAATAGCAAAACAACTATGACAACACAACAATATAGTATAGTAGGAATAGTATAAAATATTTTTTTCTTAATGTTATTTTCTTTTTTATTTTTTTTATATAATTTTATACTAATAAATATTATTGTTATTAAGAGAACAATTAAAACAAAGTATAATATTAAATCTTTTAACATCATAAAATTACCTCATTTTAATAATTTTTCTTTAAAGTCCAAGTAATTTGTTCAATTTTAAGAGTATCATTGGTTATTTTTTCAATAGTATAATATTGATTATAGTCGGTATCATTTTCTCCTTTTAAATATATAGTATTTCCAATTACTTTAGCATCATAAGTTGTAAATTCTGTTTCTTCTGCTAAACAAGCATAAGCACCTTGACATTCAAATTTTGATATATATAATCTATCGCTATCATATCCACCGCTATATTGGAATGTGAAAATCAAATTATAACCGTTCATTGAAATGTTTTCAACTCTATAACCAAAATCTGCGTCTAATAGTAAAAACCTTTCATCATTTAATAATTCTTTTGTATCTAAATAATCTAAACATTTATCAAAATTTCTTTTTGCTTCTCCAAGAAGTCCATTGTCTAAAGCCTCTTTACCAAGATTATAATAATATTCATTTAAGATAAGAGTGTTATCGTTAAGTAGTCCTTTATTTGCAAAAATAAACATTGTTCTATCAATAGAACTATAGTCTATATAAAATAAATTTTCAGATCCATTAATTGCTATTATATAATAATTAAAATTTTCTTCATTTGATATATTTAATTTAAGTTTTAAATATTCTAATTCTTCATGCGTAGCATTTGTTATATCAATAGTAGTATAAGTTACACCTTGTTCTTTCAAATCAGTATCTAATAATTCTTTAAATTCGTCGCTTTTGGAATTTTCTTTTCTTTCAAAAAATATAACCTCTAATTGATTTGAATTTAATATTTTGTCAATTTGCCCTTTTATACTATTATTATTTTGATTTGCAATTATAAAGCCAATTATTATAGCAATTACTAAAATTGTTAATACAAATATAAATTTGTAATTATTTTCCTTTTGCTTTTCTTTTGATTTTTTCATTTCTTTTGTCATAAATACTCCTTTTCTTTATTATTTTTAACTTTTTTCCAAACTCCTACATTTAATAATAGCCATTTTTACCTCTTACTTTCTTCGTTTTAAATATTTTATCAACTCAATATATTCGTCTCTATCAAAACTATAAGTAGCATCATCACACTTGATTTTATCATAGCCAATAATATCGCACTCATAACTTTTTTGTGTATCCTTTTCTATTAGGTATATTTTGCTTTTGACTATGGTATATGTTCCTTTGATAAAGGTTGTTTCTGTATATTCTTCGGATAAATCTTCAAAATCTTCAATATCAATATCAGTATTATTTTTTATTTCTTCTCCTATTGCTTTTGTATCACTTTTAGTAATTATATAGGAATAAGTATTATCGTTTCTAAATTGATATGAATAAATAAATAAAAAATCATTTTTTGATGTAGTATAAGAATAAGATACATCAGTATAAAGTTGCTTTCTAAAAGCAAAATAAATTAAAACAAATATAACTATAATTATTATAATTGCAAGTATTAGAATAATAAGTGTAGCAATTCTTGTTTTATATCTTGTGCTTGTTCCACAATTAGGACATATTCTTGCTTTGAAACTTAACTCTTTACCACACTCTTTACATTTTATTTTACTCATAATCTAATACCCCAATGAAATTAAATTGACTAATTGAATAAACTTAAAAACTAATTCTATACTACTACAAATAATACCTATGATAGCAAAAGTTCCATTTTTTACACTTGACGACTTACTCAAACCTATTATTGAAATTACCAAACCTATTGCTGCTACCAAGCCAAAAAAATCAATAAAAAATGAAATTATACCTGTTACCATACCACCCAAGCAAAAAGCATTTGTTTCTTCTTTTGTTGTATTTTTATTTTTCTTAATAGGACTCCCACAATTAGGACACATACTTGCCTTACTACTTAATTGTTTGTCGCATTCAGGACAAAACATAATATTGTTATCGCACCCACAATTAGGACATATTTTTGCGTGGTCGCTCATATCTTTACCACACTCACTACATTTAATTAAAGCCATAACTACAAACTCCTTTCTATTACATTATACCACAAAACCACTACTATTGGTAGTGGTATAATAAACTTTTTTTATTAGATAATTATTTTGTGGTGATTAATAATGAAAATAGACAAAAATGATAATAATTATATATATTATTGGGTAGGAAAAAACATAAGAAAACAAAGAAAATTAAGAGGTTGGACACAAAGACAACTTGCTGAAAAATGTAGTTTAACTGAAAATTATATTGGCGATTTAGAAAATGAAACATTTAAAACTTGTTCTTTAAACACATTGTATCACATATCAAAAATTTTAGGAGTTCACATAAAAACATTATTCGATGATTTAGAGGAAAATGATATAAAACACAAATAAATTAGTATGTGCTTGAAATAAACTTTTTTTCTAATATAAGCCATTTTTAGATACTATCTAATTGAAATAATTAAAGGAGTGTTATTTATATTATAAATGATTAAAAACAGCAAAAATGGCTTATTTTACTTTATTTAGAATCATTCTTTAATAATTGCTCTATATCTAATTTAGATATGTTTTTTAATTCTATTTTATTATAATATTTTTTCAAAAAATCTTTTACTATTCCAGCAAACTCGTTTTTAGCATTTTCGTTATCGTTAAAAATAAAGTTCCAATCATTTGTATAATCTTCATCATATAAATATTTAAAAATCGAATATCCAATACTTTCTTTTGTTTCATAATAGATGTATTGTTTTACAAATTCCATTGTATTATTAGTTATTAATATTATATCTTTATCTTTACTATCAGTATCATATATGATAGTTTTTTCTTTTTGGAGTTCACTTAATAATGGCTTTATATATTTATCAATGTAATCATTAACTTTATTTTCATAAGTATATTTTTTTATTACATATTCTTTTATTCTATTTGCTATATCTTTTTTTAATTTTATATCACTTTTATTTATGAAATCAATTTCATTATCTTTTAACATATTAGGTGCTTTATTATCTTTGTTTACTTGAGAAAACATTATAACCATTTCAGCTGATGTTGTCCTTATTTCATCATACATAAAATCATATTTTTTATCATTTTCAATAATTTCACTTATATTTATTTTAGGCATTATATAAATTTCAGTAAAATTATAGGCTTTGTTTAAAAGTGATTGTTCTTCAGTTTTATTTTTTCTTTGTTTCTTTCGTTCATTTTCTTCTTCCTTCATTATTTTTAATACATTTATTGTTTTCATAATTAACTTAACCTTTCATATATATTTTTGTTTCTATCAATAATTGCTTGACATTTTCTAAAAGCATCTTTATAATTAATCAACATTTTTTCTTTTGTTTCGTATTGTATTGAAATTAAGTTATATATTTCTTTTAAATCATTTGTTATTTTATTTATTAACATATTATCAAAAACAACTTTAATATTATTATCAATAATATCTTTCATACTAACAATAAAATAATAATAATCAAACCTATTTATAAAATCATTTATTGGTATATTATAAACTATTTCTTTTGGTAAATGTTCTATAAGTCTTTTATTAACAACTAAAATTTTACTTAAAAAAATTTCACTATTTTTGGTATAAAGTTCATTGTCTTTAATATCAAGATGTAATAATTTTAAATATTCTTTGTAATATTCTTCAGGGGCAGATGTTTCATCAAGTTGAAAATTCAAAGGCTCTTTATCAAATAAAGTCTTTACAATACCATTATTGGCATAAGCCACTAAATCATAAATAAAGCCAATATATCGCATTTCTTCTTTAGTTAAGTCAATTCCATAGTTATTGTTAAAATTGTCCTTATATTGCCTTTTAAATGCTTTATAATCGATATATAAATTATTAAACTTACTTATGAATATTTTATAATTGCTATCTTTATTTTTTTCATATTCAATAGTTCCTTTAACAATATAATCAAAACCAACATTTTCAAATTTTTTCATTTCTTCTTCAATTTCAATCTTTAAAGTATCAAAATAATTATCATTATAAGATAATTTTTCATACCACTCATTATATTTGTTATATAAAAATCTTGCAGTTCCGTCATATAAAGACTTAATAGTACGAGTACTATATTTTGCTCTATCGTCATCTTGACTCTTATAAATTACTTTTTCTAATGTATCAATAATTTCATTCTTTTTTTCTTTCTTATTTTTATTACTATCAGCAAAAAATAAATTATTAATTGCTATAAGTGTTTGAAAAATATCTAACATTATTTCATATTGATCAATAGCATATTTTTTAAAATTGCTTATTCTTAATTCTTTTTCAATAGTAGCAATATACTTGCTATTCTTAAATATGTCATCACTTAATGTATTATGTCGTTTTCCCATATTTAAACCCTCCATAAAACAATTATATCACGAAAAAGGCTGTCTTGTATAAGATAGCCTTTTAATAATCAAATTCAAGAGTTGTTAATACCAATTTATCATCTTCTAATTTGAAAAGTAGTTCACTTATTGGATATTCTTGATATATTTCTTTAATAAATTTATTTATTCCTTTTTCAGTAATTTTACCTTTACTATTAAATTTATTAATCTTTTCTTTTATTTCTTTTCGAAATTCCTTTTTCACTTCTTCACGACCAGCTTTAGCCAAAATACCAAAAATAAGTTTTTCATTGGTATCCATAACAGCAAAGCCTTTTAAATCGCCACTTTCAGTTTTAATCATATCAATTAATACATTATATTTTTTTCTAAGTTCATTGACAAATTTATTTATTTCAATTAATGTCATTGTTTCTTCGTTTTCTAACATATTTTTAATTTTATTTTTTAATTCTATTAATTCTTTTTCCATCATTTTAATCTTTCCTCATTTCTTTTTTTATTTCATTTTCAAAAAAGTTTATTATATATTCATCAGTTGCATTAGAAAAATCAGCATTTTCCATAAATTTATCAAGAATTTTTGAATAAATATCTAAAGATATTGTAATATTATTGTCTTTTTCATAATTACTAATTGTTTCTCCAATATATTCTTGAATTTCGTCATATTTATCTTTTGGTGCTATATCATTATAATAAATAGTTATTAAATTGTATTCATTCACTTTATATTCCTCATTTCTTTTTTTATTTTAACATATTTTTCAGCATTTTAAATATTAATTGTTTATTTTTTAATTTTATTTAATAATAAATCAATCTAATTCGCTCATAATTTTATTCAATTCAACAAAATTTTCATACTCTTTTTGAATAACTTTATACAAACTTTCTATTCGTTTATCAACACTATTTTTAGAGTTATTTCTTTCTTGTTGCTTATTCATATATTTAGAAAATTTTTTCAATGTTGATTTTGATAAATCTTTTTGTGAATATTTATTTAACATTGTTGTAATCATTACTTCCTTAATATCGTTTAAGTCTAAAATTTTTTGGGCTTTATTATCTAACATATTAATCACTTTCCTTTCTTTGTGGCACTACCACATTTTAGTTAGATTTTTTACAAACTTTTTCAACCGGTTTTATTTCGTTTGTAATTTAATTTTACCAAAAAAATCAAACAAAAAAAGGTACAATAAAATTGTAAAAATGCACCAATTTAAAGTTTAAAAAATTATTAAATTATAACAACTCCAGCATTTTTTAACACCGATTTTTCGAGTAAAAAATCTATAAGTTAGATATTATTTTTTTATAATCCTTATAATATGCAAAATAAAAATTTTTAATTCAAATTATAAGTTTATTGCTCGAAAAATAGGTTTTATTTTGACAAAAAGACTAACAATTACGGGCTTTTTTAATATTTAAATTAATACATTACCAGCATTTTTTTGAGCAAGATTCGAACTATTTATAAATGATAAAATTTAATTGTTCGAACGAAAGAAAGGATTTATAAAATTCTTATGTCGGCATAAGTTTTAATAGGTGGAACTTATGGAAATAACAAGTACATTTGATGAAAATGGAAAAACATTACAAGAAATTATGGAACAATTTTTAATTATATATTTTAATGAAAATATCGATTAAAAGCCTTTAAAAATAAGGAAAAAAATGATATAATATAAATGTATATTAAAAGTTGTTTCGTTAGTATTGAAAGGAGTAAAAAATTATGACTAATGAAACATACAAAGTAGGAATATACTTAAGATTATCAAGAGACGACGAAAGAGATGACGAAAGCCAAAGTATAAGTAATCAAAGAGATTTTATAATGAATTATGTTATTAAAAATAACTTAATGCTTATTGATGAATATGTCGACGATGGAGTTAGTGGCACACAATTTGATAGAGCCGGATGGACAAAACTTATAAATGACATTGAAAATGGTCGTATAAATATGGTAATTACAAAAGATACAAGTCGTTTAGGTCGTAATATATCTCAAAGTCTTTATTATTCAACTGAATATTTCCAAGAAAAAGGTGTAAGATATGTTGCACTTGCTGATGGAATTGATACATTTGATAGAGGGCAAAATACTGATATGTTAATGTTTAAAGCATTTTATAATGAAATGTATGTTAAAGATATATCAACTAAAATTAAAGCAACTCTTAATTCTCAAAAAAGAAATGGTAAGTTTATGGGTGCAGTTGCACCATATGGTTATGACAAAAATTTACCTTATGACAAACACGAATTAGTTATTAATGAAGAACAAGCCGAAATCGTAAAAAAAATATTTGACTTATTCATAAATGGTATGGGTGTTAAAAAAATAGCTAATCTTCTAACTGATGAAAATATACCAATACCAAGTATTCAAAAAAATTTAAATCGTGGTAGAAAATCTACTGTATATGGTGTTTGGACTGAAAGAACAATAAGTGATATTCTTACTAACCCTACATACAAAGGCGATTTAACACAATGTAGAGAATACAAAGTAAGTTATAAATCAAAAAAAAGAAAAAAAAACAATAAACAAAATTGGATCATTGCCAAAGGTGCTTGTCCTGCTATTATTGATGAAGAAACTTTTGATTTAGTACAAAATATGTATCAAAAAAATAAAAATAGAACTGAAAAATCAAAAGAATATTTATTACGAGGCTTTTTAGTATGCAAAGAGTGTGGTCATACAATTTCAATAGGTCAAGCAAAATGGACTTGCAATGGCGAAAAGAAAAACAAAAATATTTGTTATTGCAACTATTATAAAAAATATTCAAGATATAATGTTTGTACACCTCATAAATTAGATTACGACGAGTTAGAAAAAGAAATTCTAAAAGATATTAAGAAAAAATGTAAGACTTTTTTAAAAACAAATAATTTCGAAGAATTATTAAAAAACAATGATAAAATTGTTAAAATTCAACTTGATTTAGAAAAGCAAATTACAAAAACTAAAAATGAAATAAGTCAACAAGATATATTCATTGATAGATTATACAAAGATAAATTGAAAGGAATTATCGACGAAGAAATGTTTAAAAGACAATATAATAATCTAACTCAAGATAAGATAAATCTTAAGAAAAAAATAAATGAATTAGAAACAAAACTTTTTACTATCAAAAATAAAATAGCAAATAAAGATAATGCAAAATATACCAGCATTATTGAAGAATATTTATCATTAAAAAAACCAAGTAAAAAGTTATTATCTTCTTTAATCGATAAAATCATTATTGATGAAGAACAAAATGTAAATATTTGTTATAAAATTAAGCCATTATATTAAAAAATGGCAATAAAAATATAAATTACTTTCACTTATTATTGTATGAACTGGGGCTACTGGGCCTACTGGACCAGCAGGTGAAAATTTAGATAGCTACGCAATGGTACACGATAGATCAAACTCTACAGTTCAAGCTCAAAGCCCAATATTATTTCAAAACACTAATATTTCTAACAAAATTACATATAATCCAGCTACTGGTGATTTTACTATTCCAGAATCAGGAATATATATTATCCACTGGTGGGTAAATGTTAGAAGTCGTAGAAATAATAATTTAGATTGTGAAGAAAAAGCTTTAGGAATAGAATTTCATCAATTTTGGCCAATCGACATTTTAATTGCACATTCTTCTACTCACAATAAACTTTCTTGCTGTGAAACAGGAACAATAAGTGGTAATGCTATATTTGAAGCTCTCCCTGGAGCAAGTTATAGATTTATTAACACTTCTGATAATGATTTTGAATTAGTTCCTAATGATTTATATTCTGCTTGCGTTTCTGTGACAAGAATAAACTAAAAAAATATGGAAAATTCCATATTTTTTTACATTATTTAATAAACTGTAATATTTTAACTTTAACTTCTTCCTTATCCAAAATATGAGCATTTCTTATTTTTTCACTTTTCCAAGAATCATCAAATGGTCGAGCATAGAATAAAGTATTTTCATAATTTCGAACTAAAATACTATATTCATCAACAATTAAAGAACTAGGCCAATTTTTAGTATATCCCAATTCACTATCACTTAAAAAAGTATCATGATTTTCAATATATTTAACCATCTGATTAGGATCAGTACAATCATAGTTTCCTAAAATATGCATATATAAAGCGTATTCGTCTTTTATTTTCATATCTTCTTCAAAAATAATTTCACCGTATAAAAACAATCCATACTTTTTTAAACGGTAGATTATATTAGGCCAAAATCGATATCCCTCACTTGGTAGTCCAATCGATTTAGCTGCATCAAATCGAAATCCGTTAATACCACAATCTATTAATTCATTTAAAAATTTTACAATCATATTTTCTACAAAAGGATGATAAACATTCAAACCAGGTAAATCAATACAATTATGAATGACATCATACCTATTTTCCCAATTGCTAACCCTAATCTTAGGACGCCAATAATCTTTATTTTTCAACAATGGATTAACCCGTTGATGGGGAGTAAGATCATCTTCAACTGATGCTCCTGTATGATTAATCACCACATCTGCAAAAATTTTTATCTCTCGTTTATTGGCCTCTTCACATAAATAAATCAAATTTTCTTTTGTTCCAAAATAATTACCTATGCTAAAGTCAATCGGTTGATATGACATCCACCACTCTTTTATTCCATCCTCTTTCAATGGTTGAATTGGATTAATTTGAATAGCATCAAATCCTTGATTTTTAACTTCATCTAAAATCGAAACTATATCAACCAACTTCCAATTAAAACAATGTAAAATTCTCATACAACATACCTCTTTATTATATTATAGCAGTTTTTTTAAAATTTCTACAAAAAACATAGAAAAAACCATATTTTATCATTCTATTTTTAAAGGATTATTATCAAATTCTTCATCCAATAACATCTCATGCATATATTCTTCTTCATTGTTTAAAAACACTTCTTCAATTCTATCAACTCGACATTTCTCAGCTTTAATAATTGATAATATTTTATCGGCTGCTACACTGATATTATCGTTAATAACAACATAGTTATATTTAGTAACTTCGTTCATTTCTTGATAAGCAATTTTAAATCGCTTTAGTATTTTATCTTTAGAGTCAGTACCACGCGTAATCAATCTTTTTTTTAATTCTTTTAATGATGGTGGCATAATAAAAACACATAAAGATTCGGGAATTAGTTTTTTTACCTGCATAGCTCCTTGAATTTCGATTTCTAGAATAACATCTTGGCCATCATTTAAGTGCTTTTGAATATGTTCTTTAGGAGTTCCATAATAATTATCGGCATAAACAGCGTATTCTAAAAAATAATCTTCTTTGATTTTTTGTTCAAATTTTTCTTTACTAAAAAAGTAATAAGTAACCCCTTCTTGGTCATTATTTCGCATAGGTCGACTAGTGGCTGAAATAGATAACCATAAATTGTTATTATGCGCTAACATCTCATTAATAATACTTCCCTTACCAGCTCCAGAAGGAGCAGATATAATAATTAATAACCCTTGTTTTTTTGATTTTATCATATATTTTTCCTTTCATATTATATTGATAAAAACACTATAATTTCTAAAATTAGTATAATTTTTATAATTTATGAAGAAATTTTATAATTTTTAAGTTATTTATATTATAACAAATTTTCAAAGAAAAAAATAGTATTAACACTATTTTTAATGTCTCGGTATCCCACCGGGGCGATGGCCACCAGAATTCATATTTTTACTATTGCCTACATGATTAGTAATATTTGATATTGTAAATGTTTCATAAATATCATTATCAATTTTGATAGTATATTCTTCATTTTTTACAAACTTATCAGATGATACAATAAGTGAATTATATTTTTTATTACTAGAATAATCAATTATTATTTCATCAGAAGAATTAACAATTGTAACTTTGTTTGTAGATAAATTTTGATTAAAATTAATTACTACGCTATATTGATTTGAAGTATCACTTATTTCTTCTAACATACCATTTGAACCAGATGCTATTAAAAAACCGCCATTAATATTAAATTGATTGTCAAAATCAAGTGCGGAATTGCCATCGTTAGTAGGTCCTTCAATAACAATATTACCACCATTAATATTGGCTTTCCCATTGACATCAATCCCATCACCAGTTGCATCAATATAAATACTACCATTATTAATCGTCAAAATATTATTAATATTATTATTAAAACTATTCATACCGGGTCGATTAAGACTAGAAGAATCATTTCCACCAGCTATGTTGATACCATCATCACTTGCAACTATACTAATTTTGACATTATTAATAGTTATTTTAGAAGCTTCAATTCCCTCATAACTTTTGGCAATATTAATATCACCATTTTCGATAATTATTTCGCTATCAGCATGAATTCCGTCATCATTAGCTGATATTTTAAAATTACCATCTTTAATGCCAATATAGTTATTAGAATGGATTGCATCATCATAAGTATCAATTATAAAATCACCACTATTAATAACAATATTATCACCAGATTTAATACCTTTCGCACTAGAATTAGTTGTGCTAGTTTTAATATTA